>JAGVLZ010000355.1 GCA_020054055.1 Phycisphaerales bacterium | reverse complement strand
CGCCGCGCTCCTCAAACGCAACGCAACCCTCCGCGCGCTGGTCGCACCCGAAGTCGCGATCACCGGCAGCGCCATCGAACAAGCCCGCGAACTCCGGTTCGGCCGGCGCTTCAGCGCCCGCCTCATCGTCGTCCCAACCGCCGCGCAGGCGACTGAAGCACTCGCCACTCTTGGCGGAGGCGAAGAGTTCTCGCAACTCGCGGCCAAGATCTCCACCGATCCCAGCGCCGAGCGCGGCGGTCTGCTCGAACCCATCAGCCCCGCGGACCCCGGCTACCCATCCGCCATCCGCGGCGCCCTCCGCACCCTCCAAGAAGGCGACATCTCGCAGCCCATCGCGATCGACCAGGGCTTTGCGATCCTCCGCCTCGATCAGACTCTCCCACCTGCGAGTCCACCCCCGGACGACGCCACGGCCCGCGCACTGCTCGAACGTGACGTCCGCACGCAACAGGAACGCCTCCTGATGAACCAACTCGCAAGAAGACTCCTCGAGGCCGCGAGCATCACCATCATGGACCGCACGCTGGACGAAACATGGAAATCAAGAAAAGCGCGCTGATTCCAGACCCTCTTCCCCCGGTCCTACCGGGGGAGGTGTCACGAGACTTCGAGTGACGGAGGGGGCGCCGGCTTCGGCCCCAACATCCCCGCTTCACACCGAGAACGACGACCCGCACCCGCACGAACTGCTCGCGTTCGGGTTCTGGAACACGAAGCCGCGGCCCATGATCTCGTCCTTGAAGTCGATGGTCGTTCCGTTCAGATAGAGATACGACTTCGGGTCGCACACAATCTTGACGCCGTGCTGATCGAAGACCTCGTCGGTCTCCTTTTCCGCCTCGGTCAGGTCGAGCAGGTACGAGAATCCCGAGCAGCCGCCACCCTTCACGCCAACGCGCAGGCGGATCTTCTCCGCGTCCAACTCCTGCTGGCCGATGATCGTCTTGATCTCCCGTGCCGCTGTCTCAGTCAGAATCACTGGCATTGAATCGGTCTCCTTGTGGCGTCACACCATCGTATGCCCATCCCCCGCCGGGTGCCACCACCGATCCCGCTTCGGGTCGGTGGTGCGGGCCACGCCAGATTTCCAGACAACCACCACCGATCCAGCGCGAACGCCGAATCGGTGGTGTGATCCCCTTTACTCCCAATGTGAAGCCTCAGCGCCGGCGACGCCCGCCGAGGACCAGCAAGCCCGCCGCGGCCAGGCCCGCCGTGCTCGGCCCGGGGACCGTCATGCGGAAGATCTGATACTCGAGGTGATTCGAGCCGCCGATCAGCGGGTTGGAAACATTGTTCGGGTTGCCCCACGTCCACCGCGCCTCCTTGTCAATCCCGGCGATCTTGCCCCACGGCGCGGTGCTGGTGAGATTCTTCGGACCGACGAAGGGCGTCTGCCACTCATTGTTCGCGTCCGCCCGTGCGGTGTACATCGCGATCTCGGTCGCGTCGGGGCGCGATGAGCCGTCGCCCTTCGACGAGTTGGTCAACATGACTTCCCAGCCCGCGACGCCCGAGTTCAGCACGAGGCCGTTCGGGCCGGTGATGCCCGCGAGCAGGCCCTGCGCCACCGCATCGTCGCTCCACACCGCGATGTAGATGTATTGCGACGTATCGAACGTGTACGACTCCGCCTTGCTCCAGTTGTAGGTGCCGGGGCTGCCGCCGGCCCCGAGTTCGTTGCCGCCGACCATCGAGACGCCACCCGGCCCATCGACATACAGCGCGTAGTGGTTATCGGCGGTGATCGTCGCCGAGTACGAGGCGTGAGCCGAGCCGGCGACGACGCCGAGGATCGAGGCGATCGAAACAAACGCAACAGACATTCGAGTTTGCATGGACGTGACTCCTCCTGTGCCCGCGGTTTCCCGCGATGACACATCCACCATGCAATACGAGTCACCCCCCGGCAAGAGTTCCAGCCGAAATGAGGCTGGAAAAGGCGTTATCGGCCCGGAACAACCGTTCCCAAGTGCAACGATCAGCGCAGTCGCCCCCCCCGCCGAGGCGGGAGTGTTCGAGCGCCGTCAGCACTAGCGGGCGCGTCACCGGATGCCATCACCGATCCCGCCGCACGGAGCGGGTCGGTGGTGCGCCCTCCTCGCCCGTAGACGTGTGTCCGACTTGGAAGGAACCCAATCTGTAACGGTGCCGTCGCCCTGGCGCGGTCAAGGATGAACGTGCTCATTCAAGGAGACAACGTCGGGCCAGTCGGAATCGCTCAGAATACCCGCTCTAACGGCCGCGTGCTTCACACTACCGAGCAGCTGCATCATGCCCCGCCTGCAGGAGGCTTCTTTCATCTCGTTGGGCATGGTGTCGCATCGAGCCCGTCGAGCCGCGCCGTAGTCCAGGACCGCCCTGCGGATCGGGCCGCGCTCAACCCCAAGACTCTCGGCCCAGCCGATCGCCAGGTCGATCACTTCCCAATCGGCATGAGTGTCATCGCGAATCAATGCCAGCAAGCCATCGGCCGCGTGGCGCGCCCCCCCGATCTGCCGGTAAAATGTCAGGGTGGAGAGAATCTGCGGAGAGGAGACTCTCTTTATGAACTCGTCTACCGCCTCCATGCCTTCACGATCTCCGATGGTGGCCAGAGCTGCCACGGCCGAATCGTCCACGCCTCCCTGCTCGCTCGAAGTCCTCACGCGTTGCCGCAGCAGTTCGAGTTCCGCATCCCGAAGCAGAGTCAACTGAGAACAGGAAAAGAGTCGTTGACCCGCCGGCACCGTCAGCGCAAACACCAGACGGCTCTTCTCATCGTCCGGGACGGACAATCGCTCGACAAACTCGTAGGGACCAGAAGAATAGGTGTGGAGACCAAGCGCCATTCCATCGACGATGGAGCGCAGTGCCTCGATGTCATTGAGTTCGGCTGCGGCTGGATGATCCAAAACTCGCTGAGAAAACAGAAAAAAGAGCCGTCCATTCTCAATCTCCGCCGCGGTAGGCTCGGGGTGAGCCAAACTCCCAAGCGCGATCGCGCTCCACTCGGCGGCTCTTCCCGCGAGGCCGCCGAGGACGTCCCCCCGCTGCGTGCTGAGCAAAAGCGCAAGCGCGGCCCCCCGTCGTTCGATCCGCTCGGTTCGATCGTCGAGGAGCGAGAGGAGCGGATCCAACTCAGACGCCGAGGCATCGCGAACCCACTGAGCAGGGTTCTTGTATACCTCGTACAGCGCCAACTCACTGGGAGCCTCTCGGATCGCCCGCGCCATTGTTTCGGCGTCTTGTTCGGCCGCTGGAGCCGGAGTTGCGGCTAGGCACACGAAGGAGACCAACGCCCACCTTCTAGAATTCTGCGCCCATGCCATTCTGAAATCTCCTATGGATTATTCCAGTTTCCGGTGATGATTCGGTCAAAGACTTGATGGAGTTCCGTACCAGGTGTTGCGATCCCGCCCGGGATTCTGAGAGGCAGAGGCACGAGCGGCGGACCTTCGTTTAGAAATGGGAGGAGAATGTGATTCAGGCTGGCAACGTCGTGTTCCCCGGCATCGTAGCACCTGGTTCCCGTCGGGCCGGTGAAGCACTCTGAGTCGAACCGCGCCAGATAGTGCGTGGCCTCGTGCTCCAGGACGTGACCATTCCTGACGGTAAGAAAATTGGTAACTCTTCAGCCGTCTGCCGCGGCGGATCGGGGGACGGGTTCGGGCAGCGGCGGCAGTCGGCCCGTCGCCGACCACGCGCGCAGGGCTT
>JAGVLZ010000285.1 GCA_020054055.1 Phycisphaerales bacterium | reverse complement strand
GGCGGTGCGGATCAGGCCGAAGGATCCCGTGCTGCATGAGAGCGTCGCGGCGATCGTCTACCAGGTGCGCGGCGACGCGACGATGGCCGCGGCCGCGATGAGGCGAGCCTTCGAGTTGGAACCGTCGAACACGATCCGCCTGCTGCAACTGGCGCAGTTGGAACTCGAATCGGGGGATGCGGAGTCGGCGGTGGCTCACTTTGAAGAAGCAGTGCGGCGAGAGCCGTCGAACACTCACCGGCGCGAGGAGATCTCGCGGCTGCTGGAGCGGGCTGGAAAAACCGAAGAGGCGAAGCGGATTCGCGAAAGCAAATAGGAGCGCCTACTTCTTCGCCGGTGCGGTCAGCGGCGGGGCATCTTCCGGTGGGTAGCCGCCGGCGGAGAGCGTGTCGTAGACCTCCTGGAAGCGTTCGGGGGTGAAGTCTTCGAGGACCTTTCCGCTCCAGAGTTTGGTGATCTTGCCGTCCTGGACGACAAAGATGGTCGGCGTTTCCCACGTCCACTGCTGGATGCCCAGTTCCGTTTCCATCCTCGGGACCTCAAACTCCCGAATCTGAAGGATGGGATCGTTCGTCTCGGCGAGTTCTTCGCGCTTGAAGTCGATGAGCGGCTTCATCGCCTCGCAAATGTGACACGTCGGGTCGAACGCGCAGACGAGCCAGGCGGGGCCACCCTCGGGCTGCTCACGGATGTCTTTCATTGGCTCGGATTCAAGCAGTCTCGTGTGGGCGAGTTTGTTGTTCGCTTCCGGTGGCGGTTCAGAACGCCGTGGCGGGGTCGTCATATCCGACGCGGCCCACCCGGCTCCAGCGGCAACAAGCACTCCCACGATCGAGAGCGGCAGCAGCACGCGCGGCGCGCGGAGCGCGGCCGTGAGACCCAGCGAGATCGCCACGATGAGCGCATCGACCGCGAACATCGAATATGGAGGCGGGTCGAACATCTTGGAGAAGCAGCCGCAGGACTCGCCGTGCCAACTCTTGAAGAAGGAGTATCCGGCGAGGGCGCCGAAGAAAAGGGCGCTCAGGATCCATGCAGGCCACTTGCGGTGCAGGCCGATGATGATGACGGCGATGGCCGCCTCGATCCCGGCGACGGCGCGGTCGAAGGTCGGGCCGGCGATCGTCACGTCCAGGTGCTCGACCTGGATGTCCTTCGGATTCGGATATGCGGCCTTGGCGTAGCCCGTGAAGAACAGGAGCCCCGCGATGAGCAGCGCAGCGATCAGAGCGGCGGTGCGAACCACCGCGGCGGGCGAAGGGGGGGTAGTCGGCGAGGCGGGCTGGGTCATCGGTGGTCCTTGGGTTGAGGGCTTTGACTATAGATCGGCATGGGCGGAAGGTTGCAACAGATGGTTCTAGCCGCGGGCGGATTCGGCGGATTGGATTGGGTCGTGCTCGGGCTGTACTTCGCGCTGCTCGTGGGCACGGGGGTGTGGGTCTCCCGCCGGGTCACGAACTCTCAGGATTATTTTCTTGGCGGACGGGCGATGCCCTCGTGGGCGGTCGCGATCTCGGTGCTGGCGACGAGCCTCTCGGCGGCGACCTTCATCGGCGGGCCGCAGCAGGCGTATGAGAGCGACCTGACCTATCTCTCGGCAACACTTGGGACAATCGTCGCGGCGGTGGTGGTGGCGCTGGTGTTCATCCCCGCGTTCTACAAGCACCGCGTGACAACTGTGTATGAACTGCTCGGTGTGCGATACGGCAACGGCGCGCGCCGCGCCGCCAGTGCCATGTTCATGATCGGCCGTGTGTTCGCGAGTGGCGCGCGGGTTTACATCGCAGCCCACGCGCTGTCGTTCATCGTTTGGGGAGATATCGAGCCGATGCACCTGTTGATCGGCGTCGCGGCGCTGTCCGCGGCGGGGATCGCGTACACGATCGCCGGGGGGATCGAGAGCGTGATCTGGGCCGACGTGGTGCAGACGGTCTTCTTCGTTGGTGCGATTGTCACGGCGATGATCGTGCTGCTCGCACGCATCCCGGCGCCGATCGGGGAAGTGGCGGCGGCGCTGCGGACTGCCGGTGCGGACGGCGGTTCCAAGTTGGCGGTGGTCCGCACCACGCTCGATCCGGGAGTGCCGTTCACGTTGTGGACCGCGCTGACGGGATTCGCGCTCTTCAATCTTGCCGCGCTGGGGACGGACCAGGACCTGGTGCAGAGGATGCTGACATGCAAGTCTCCGTTGAAGGCGAGCGGCTCGGTGATCTGGTCGCAGTTGATCGGCATCCCCGTTGTGCTCGTGTTCATGGTGCTGGGGCTGCTGCTCTTTGTGTTTCACAAGCGGCCCGACTTGATGGGTGAGGCCGCGCCGGTGGGGGCCGCGCCCGAAGGTGAAAAGGTGTTTCTCCTGTTCATCACCTCCGAGATGCCGGCGGGGCTTTCGGGGCTGATGATCGCCGGGCTCTTCGCGATCGGGTTGACGAGCCTGAACTCGGCGCTCAACGCGATGTCGTCAACGTTTGTGAGTGATTTTTACAAGAGGATGCGGCCTGGGAGGGACGAGCGGCATTATTTGATGGCCGCTCGGCTGGGTGTGGTGGGATGGGGAGTGGTGCTGGGGCTGTTCGCGGCGCTGTGCGTGTGGTGGCAGGCGGAGGAGGACGAGCGGACGACGCTCCTGGAGTTTGCGCTGGGGGTCATGGTGTACGCGTACACCGGGTTGCTCGCGGTGTTCGTGTGCGCGCTCTTCACGCACCGAGGAAGCACAACGAGCGTGCTGGCGGCCCTCGCGACCGGCTTCCTCCTCACGCTCGCGATGGAGCCGATGGTGTTTCGGCAGTGGGCCGGATGGGTGGGACTTGAAGAGTTGAGGCTCGCGTTCCCCTGGCGCATGGTGATCGCGACGGGGGGCGCGTTCGTGGTGTGCGTGATCGGAAACAAGCCGGCGGGCGACGGGCGGAAGGCGGACGTGCCAATTCCGCATAATGAGGCTGCATGACCACCAGGACCGCCACCGCCGATCTTGCGCTTGACCTTCGCGGTGTCGCCAAGACGTATCGCGGCAAGGTTCACGCGCTGCGCGGCATCGACATGCACGTCGGCAAAGGTGAAATCTTCGGTCTGCTCGGCCCGAACGGCGCGGGGAAGAGCACGCTCGTCAAAATCCTGATGACGGTCATCTCCCCCACTGCCTGCGCCGGGCACATGCTTGGCGAGCCGGTGGGGAACAAGGCGACACTGTCGCGCGTCGGGTACCTGCCGGAGCACCACCGCTTCCCGGACTACCTGACCGGCGGGCAGGTGCTCGATTTCTTCGCCTCGATGGCGAACGTGCCGCGAGCCGAGCGCAGGCGTCGCGCCCCCGAACTCCTCGAACTCGTCGGCATGCGCGAGTGGGCGAACAAGAAGGTGAAGGGGTACTCAAAGGGGATGCGCCAGCGCATCGGCATCGCGCAGGCGCTGATGAACGACCCCGACCTCGTGCTGCTCGACGAGCCGACGGACGGCGTGGACCCCGTGGGACGGCGCGACATCCGGAACATCCTCGTCGAGATGAAGCAGCGAGGAAAGACGGTGCTCATCAACAGCCACCTGCTCAGCGAACTGGAGATGGTCTGCGACCGCGTCGCGATCCTGGTACAGGGGGTGGTGGCGTCGCAGGGGACGATCGAAAGTCTGACGAAGGGGCAGGAGCGGTACGAGATCGAGGCCGACTCGATAGGGAACGCGGTCGTGTTGCCCGCCGCGCTGCCGACGGGTGAATCGGTCTTCGTCAAAGGGTCGATTCTGACGGTGGCGACGGCGGACGCGCAGCGAGTGCAGCCGCTGATCGACTCGTTGCGGGGGCAGGGGGCGGTGATCCGCTCGATGAAGCCGATGCGGCCTTCGCTCGAGGACCTCTTCATGCAGGCGGTCACCGATCCGAGCACCGGGGCGACGCTGAAGCCGGGGGCCAGCCGATGAACCAGACATTCGCACTCCTGCTCGATGCCTACCGCGAACTGAACGCCAAGCGACTGTTCTGGTTCACGCTCGTGATCTCGGGCTTGGTCGTGGCCATCTTCGCGATGCTCGGGAACAATGAGCGCGGCCTGACCGTGTTGTGGTGGACGGCGGAGTTGCCGTGGCTCTCGACGAGCATCATCCCGGCGGAAGAGTTTCACAAACTTTTCTTCGTCAACCTCGGCCTCGGCATGTGGCTGACCTGGATCGCGATGATCCTCGCCCTGGTCTCGACCGCGAGCATCTTCCCCGACTTCCTCGCGGGCGGGGCGATCGAACTGACGCTCTCCAAGCCGATCGGCCGGCTGCGGCTCTTCGTGACGAAATATGTCGCGGCGCTCCTCTTTGTCGGCTTGCAGGTGGGCATCTTCACGCTCGCATCCTTCCTCGTCATCGGCTTCCGCGGCGGCGGGTGGATCCCCGCGATCTTCCTCGCGGTCCCGATCGTCGTCCTGGTCTTTTCGTACCTCTTCTCCATCTCGGTGCTGATCGGGACGCTGTGGCGATCGACCATCGCGGCCCTCATGCTCACGCTGCTCGCCTGGGGGCTGATCTTTATCGTCAACACCTCCGACCTCGGCCTGCTCACGGTCAGGATCGGCATGGAGGAGCGGAGCGCGCGCCAGGCCGAACGCATCGAGAACCTGAAGAAAACCATCGCGGAGACGGGGGCGCGCACGGAGAGCGATCCGACGCCTCAGGCGTCGGGCATCGAGCCGGAACGTCCCAAAGAAGGGGGACTGCTCGCCGGGTTGAAGTGGGCGATGAAGAAGACCGACGGAGCCTCCACGTCCGAGGAATCGAAACTTAAGGAGCAGCGCGAACGGCTGGCCCGGCTCGAGAAGCGCCTCGCCGAGATGCAAGGAACGGCCGGCAAGGTGCGGTGGTGGCACGGCATGGTCTTCGGCCTCAAGACCGCGCTCCCCAAGACCGGCGAGACGACCGCGCTGATGGAGCGGTACATCGTCGACTACGGGAAACTCGAGCAGTACATGGCGCCGCCGGAAGATGATGAGCAGCCGGACCTGAACGCCGATGTCAGCGCGGACGATCCGCGCATCGACGACAACACCGTCGGCCGGAAGATGCGCGGCGCCATCCAGGCGCGGACGGAGTGGTGGATCATCGGCACGTCGCTCGCGTTCGAGGCTTTCGTGCTGGGGATCGCCGCGTGGGTGTTCTGCCGGCGGGATTTCTGAGTTCTCACGCGGAGGCGCAGAGAACGCGGAGTTGAATCATTGAAAACAAACCCGGAGACCTGCGTCCCCGGGTTTGGGTTCGTCAATAAGACTGAGGGCGGCTTACGGCTTCGTCGCCTCTTCCATCGGCAGCGGCTGCTGCGTCAGCGGGTCGAGGAGGGGGAGTCGCGTGGGGTTCTGGCCGCCGGGGAGCATGGCCATGTTCGCCTTGTGCGAATCGCGCGTCTCGTTCGGATCGCCCGGGGCAACTTCGCTCCACTTGCCGACGACGAGCATCATCAACTTGGCGGGGTCGATGTGCTTCTGGGCCATCTTCCGCACGTCGTCGATCGTCACGGCGTTCAACTTGTCGCGGTAGGTCTGCCAGTAGTCCGCCGGGCGCCTGGTCCATTCGTCGTCGATGAAGACGTTGACCGTCCCGACCTTCGACTCGAAGGTGCGAGGGAAGGTGTCGATGAAGGACTTCTTGCTGACGTCCAGTTCTTCCTGCGTGACGGGGGTGTTGCGGATCTTGTCGAGTTCCTCGTAGACCATCTTCGCCGTCAGCGCGACCGTTTTGTTCTTCGAGAAGGTGCGGACGCCGAAGGTGCCGGGGTAGTAGACGCGGGTCTGGAATCCCGATCCGACGCCGTAGGTGAGCCCCTCGTCGGAGCGGATTCGCTTCATGAGTCGCGAGGTGAATCCGCCGCCGCCCAGGATGTCGTTCATCACGAGGCAGGGGATGGCGTCGGGATCATCGCGCTTGATGCCGCGCGAGGTGACGACGAACTTGCCCTGGGGAATATCCTTCTCGACGTAGTACAGACCTGGCGTGAACTTATGGTCCGTGTCGGTGGGGTCGGGGACGGGTTCGCCCTTTGCCCAGCCCGAGAAGGCCGATTCGAGTTTCGAGATCATCTCCTGCTGCTCGAAATCCCCCGTGATGCCGATGATGAGGTTGCCCGGCTGGTAGACGCGGGCGTGGTACTTCTTCATATCGTCGATGGTGACCGCCTCGAACTGGTCCTTGGTGACGACGCGCCCCTCGGGGTGCTTATCGCCCCACATGAGCAGGCCGCCGGTGCGGGCGAGGATGTTGTCCGCATCATCGTTGCGCTGCTTCATCGACTCGATCTGCTCGTCCTTGTAGACGCGGACCTTGTCCTCCTGGAACCCCGGGTTGCGGATCATGTCCATGTACAGGGCGAAGGCCTCGTCGAAGTTCGACTTCAGCGCGTTCAGCGAGCCGGGGGTCGCGTTCGCCGCGAGAAAATCGAACTCCTCGTCGAGGTCGGTCGCGCTCTTGCTGGTCGTCCCGCCGCGGCGGATCATCGCGCTCGTGATCTGGGCGACCCCGGGCTTCTCCTCGATGTGCGCGCCGGAGCGGAACGAGAAGGAGACGTTGATGAGCGGGAACTCCTTCGAGGGGATCATGTAGACCGCCACGCCGTTGGAAAGAACGTGGCGGTAGTCGGCCGACTTCGGCGGCTGGAACTCCAGCGGCTTGAAGTTGATCGACTCCGGGCGCTTCGGGAGTTCGGCGCCGCTGTCGGCGAAGGCGGCGCCGGCGATGCAGGCCGAGAGGCCCGCGAGGATCGCCACGCCGCGCACGAGATTCGTGGTGTAGTTTTTCATGTGTGTGGTTTCCGTGTGTGTGGATGTGCGGCGATGGGCTACTTCGCGCCCTTTTCGAGTTCCGCGATGCGCTCGTTCAGTTTCTGCTGCATGTACTTGACGCCATCGGCCATCTGAGGCGGGATCTGGCCGGCGCCGATGGCCTGCGCCATCTGCTCGGAGGCTTGCTTCAACTTGGCGAGATCGGTTTCCTTCTTGATCTGGTCGAGTTGCTTCTTGAGCATCCCCGCCATCTGAGGGCCGACCTTTTCCTTGACCGCGGCGAACTCGGGGTCCTCGGCCTCGGTCGCGGCGCTCGCCAATCGCGTGTAGATCGCCGTCGAGCGGTTGGTCTTCTCAAAGTACTGCTTGGCGACACGCATCACGTCCTCGGCGGTGACGGCCTGAATCTTGGCCGAGTCGTCGTTGATGTGCCGCCACCCGCCGAGGTTCTCGAGGATGCCCAACTGCACCATGATGAAAAAGTTGTTCTGAAGGCGGCGGTACTGATTCGCGATCGTCTGGTTCTTCACCTTCAGCAGTTCGCGCTCGCTGACGGGCTCCTTCTGGAGTTTGTCGAGTTCCTCGTACCACGCGGCCTCGAGTTGCTCGGGCTTCGCGTCGCCCTTGGTCTCGGAGTTGAACGAGAACGAGCCGGCGTACTTGGCTGCCCCGAAGAACCCGCTCGCCTGCGCGGCTGCCGTCGAGGCGATCTTCTTCCCCTCGATCAGCGACTTGTAGAGACGCCCCGAGCGGCTGTTCAGCACGTCGGACATCACTTCGAGCGGGTAGGAATCCTTGTGACCGAACGGCACCGTCTTGTATCGCACCTCGATCTGCGGCTGGCAATCGCACTCCGCGTACATCCGCTGCTCGGCCATCTGCTTCATCTCGAGCGTCACCACCGGCGGGGGCTCGACCGGGCCGCGCGAAAGACGCCCGAAATACTGCTGGATCACCGGCTTGATCTCTTCGCTCTTGAAGTCGCCGACGATCACGCCGACGAGGTTGTTGGGGCGGTAGTAGATGTTGAAGTATTCCTCGGCCTGCTCCTTGGTGTAGGAGTTCAGGTCGCTCGTCCAGCCGATCACCGGCCACGAGTAGGGCGACGACTGCCAGAACATCGCGTCGAACTGCTCCTGGAAGATGCCGGTGGGAGTGGATTCGGTGCGGAGGCGGCGCTCCTCGTGAACCACGTCTCGCTCGGAGTAGAACTCCCGGAAGACGGAGTCAACCAGGCGGTCACTCTCCATCCACGCCCAGAGCTCGAACTTGTTGGCCGGGACGCTGATGAAGTAGAAGGTCACATCGTTCGAGGTGAAGGCGTTCATCTGCGAAGCGCCGAGTTCGGTGTAGACCTTGTCGAACTCGTCCTTGACGATGATCTTCTTGTGCTCCTCCATGAGGGTGGTGAGTTCGCCGCGGGCCTTGGAGAGTTCATCGGTGTCGTTCGAGGGGTCCCACGGGTCGTCGATCTCGCCTTCCTTCCAGCGCGGGTACTGGGTGTTGAAGGTGATGCTGAGGATCTTGTCCCGCGCCGCCTTCTGCTTCATGCGGAACTCGAGGTCCTTCTCCGGCTCCTTGGTGCCGATGGTGTTCGTCCCCTTGAACATCATGTGCTCGAAGAAGTGGCTGATGCCCGTGATGCCGGGGCGCTCGTTGACCGAGCCCACCTTGGCGAGCCACCCCGCGGCGATGATGTTCGGTTCTTCGGTGCGCGGGTAGAGGAGGAACTTCATGCCGTTGTCGAGCGTGAACTCCTCGACCTGGATCTGCTGCGCCGCCGCGGGCGCAACAAAGGCCGCGGCAACGGTGAGCGTGAGAAGCCAACTTCGCATCGGAGAGACTCCTTGGTTGACCGCCCGCGGGAACTGTTCCGGGGGTCGGGGGTCTGGGTGAAAGGACGCGACAACACCCCGCGGTGCGGGGTGGGCCGGGATTCTACCGGACGTTGGGGGAGGGGGTTTCGGGGGGAGGGCGCAAGACTCGCGCGGATGCCGATGTTTCATTGGCCGTCACAAATCAGCAACATTGGCCTTGCGAGCTCACAGCATCTATCTCGGACGCTGAATCCCAAGGCTCACCGCCAAGCGGTCGTGAAACTCCTGATACTCAGTGGTACCTGCGGTCTGAATTCCAGACATTTCGTAGAAGAGTGTTGTAGTTGGGCTTTCGCTTTGGGCCATTGCCCGATCAAAGGGGGCTGCGATAATGGTCCAGAAATCGGTGAAGTTCTTGCCTTTCGCCTTTCGATGACTCTTCTCTGCTTCTCCGATCCGATTATGGACATTCGAACCGTCCATGCCGCCCTTGATCTCGATCGCGACCTTTGGCTGTCGGGTTGATTCCGTCAGCTCATAGACCGCAATATCAGGATCCGCAGCAAAGACGATCTCGACTTCGCGGCCAGCAGCATTCTGAATTACGATTCGGCTTGGGTCCGTTGAAACCGTGCAATCCGCGACAAAGCAGCGAACCATCTCAAACACTTCCGCGGCGGCTCGAACACCAATCTGTGCATTCTCCGCCCCGCGAAACTGCGGACCAAGCGTCAGCAACTGCAGATCATGAATAAAATCGTGGGACCACTCGTCCAACCCAATCAGGAGCTCTGTCGCGGTTGTCGCCATGGCGAGACACAACTCATCGAGATGCGCCAAGTTCTTTGCGTTGAGCAGACCTGCCTCCTCCATCGACTTGAACCGACCGAACCCGCCTTTGTTGTAGAAGGCCTTTTGTGACAGGCCGTAGAGCAGCCTGTAGTACCCCAACAACATCGGCGAATGTTCGAGGACGAGCGGTAGGGCGTACACAAGTTCGCCACGCAATCCATGACGAGCGAGGAGATTCAGTGCTTCGGAACTCGCATAGCGGCGTAGCTGAATATCGATGTCGGCAACAACCAAGTGACCGATAGCCGCGGAGAGCGCTTGGCTCAGGTATTTCCCTCGCATGACCCTCAGAGAAGTTCCAAAATCGACCTGAAGTCGGGCCGAAAGCGGAACCAGTTGCCTTGGGTTTGATCGCGCCATCGACAAGTTCCAAACTGATTCAACTAAAAACTAATCCCAACCCAACCGCTTCTTCGCGAGTTTTACATACTCTCGCTTCATCTCGACGCCAACAAATCCTCGTGCAAAGCGCTGGCATACGGCACCCACGGTCCCTGAACCAAAGAAAGGATCAAGCACTTGATCGCCCCGTTCAGAACCAGCCCTTAAGCACGGCTCGACCAAGGCAGTTGGGAACGTGGCGAAGTGTGAACCTGCATACGGTTCGGTGTTGATCGACCACACGGATCGTTTGTTCCGAGGACCGTCTCGAGAGGTGGCCGGTTCTCGGATGGCTTCAAAGTTGTAGTGATACCGCTCTGACTTGGAGAACAGAAAAACGTACTCGTGCGATCGGGTCGGACGATCTTTGACGGATTCCGGCTGGCAGTTGGGCTTGTGCCAGATGATGTCACTTCGGAGGTACCAGCCGTCCTCTTGCAACGCAAACGCGAGACGCCATGGCACGCCAACCAGATCCTTCGGCTTCAGGCCGGCGGGCGTGGCTGGACGATATTTCATCGCTCGCCCCGCATTCTTCTGGTCGTCATCTCGCCATGCCCTTCCACCGCTGGTATAGGAATCCCCCAAGTTCAACCACAGAGTTCCGTCCGGTGTAAGCAAGCGATGGACCTGCCGGAAGATCGCGCGAAGTGTCGCAACGTAATCTGTGACCGACTCCTCAGCCCCGATCTGACCACGAGTGCCATAATCACGGAGGCCCCAGTATGGCGGGCTTGTGATACAGCAGCGAAAGGATTCCTGAGCAAGCAGAGGTAACACCTCTCGCGCATCGCCATGCACGATCTCCATAATGGGTTCGGAGAGCAGTAGATTCTGGCGCAATCGTCTGGTGGCAGGAAACGTGTTCATCTATACGCAGAGTGCCGCGCAATTCGGGTTTTGTCAAGTAATCCAGAAAAGAAATCGGCCAACCTATTGTGGCTGTCCCGGCGACGACCCAATCCCTGGTGCTCACTTCCCCGGACACTCGTACACCCCGCGCCCCGACTTATCGCCCAGCCGCCCAGCCGTCACCAACTGCTTCAGCAAGGGGCAGGCGCGGTAGCGGTCGTTGTTCAGCCCCTCCGCCAGCACGTTCATGATGTGGACGCAGGTGTCCAGTCCGATGAAGTCCGCCAGACGCAGCGGCCCCATCGGGAAGTTGCAGCCGAGTTTCATGATGCCGTCGATCGCCTCCGGCTCCGCAACCCCCTCCATCCAAGCGTAGAACGCCTCGTTGATCATCGGCATGAGCACACGGTTCGAGACGAAGCCCGCGCGATCGTTCGCCTTCAGCGGCGTCTTGCCCAGTTTCGTCGCCAGCGCGATGGTCCGCTCCGTCACATCCTTCGAGGTCTGCATCGCCGGAATCACCTCGACCAGCGCCATCAGCGGCACGGGATTGAAGAAGTGCATCCCCACCACGCGCGGCGCGGCCGCCCCCGCCGCCGTCGCGATCTCGGTGATGCTGATGCTGCTGGTGTTGGTCGCCAGCACCACCTCGTCGCGCGTCAGCATCGCCGCGAGTTTCGTGAAGAGGTCTTTCTTCACCTTGGCATCCTCAACCACCGCCTCGACGACCCAGTCGGCCGCCGACAGCGCATCGAGTGAGGTCACATGCTTCACGCGCCCGAGCGCTGCGTCCATGTCGCCCTGCGCCAGTTTCCCCTTCTCGACGAACTTGCCGAGCGACTTCTTGTGAGTCGCCTGGCACTTCTCGGCCGCGCCGGGGAAGGCGTCGTAGACGAGCACATTCAGCCCCGCGACGGCAGCGATCTGGGCGATCCCGCCCCCCATCTGGCCGGCGCCGAGCACGGCGAGAGTCTTGGTGTCGGACATGATTCATCCATTCGAGGAAAGAGTTACACGGACGATCCGAGTGATCGGGGAAGGATACTCGCTCGCCCGGATCAGCGCGATCGCAACGCCGTCGGAGCACGGAGGCAATCAAACGCCGCGCCTGGCAGGTTGCGTGCGATCGAATACACCACCACAAGCGCCAACACCGCCCAACCGAAGGCGGACGGGATCGCCCAGACGCGGCCCCTACGTCCCGCCACAACCCTTACCTGCTGAATCATAAAGACGAGAATGGCCGGCATCCCTAGAACAATCATCGCCGGGTTATGCCTCCACGCCTCGCCCGCCCTCGCGTTCGTCAGGTGATGTATCGCTCGAAGTGAACCGCAACCCGCGCACTGGAGCCCCAGTTGGGCGCTCGGACACGGGGGAACGAAGCGGTATTCGGAGGGATGCCGCAGACCCAGAACGACGATCAGCAATAAGAGCGTGCCGACCTTGCACGCCGCGAGAACACGATCGCCGATGGTAAGGGCCGAAGATTTGAACTCTCGTCGAGACTTCATTACGATTCCCGTCAAAACCGGAGGTTCTCCATGTTTTGCCCGACGTGCGGTACATCGAATGAAGCCGGGTCAAAGAACTGCCCCTCATGCGGCTCGGCTATGCCATTCGATGCCGCCGACGCCGAACTCGATGGGATTTCGCTTCTCCTTCCGATACGGACTTCCGGCTGGTCGATTGCCGCAGGTTACCTCGGGCTCCTCTCCTTGTTCCCTTTCTTCGCCCCCGTGGCGTTGATCGTCAGCCTGGTCGCTCTCCGGGATGTCCGGGCACGCCCGCATCTTCGCGGAAAGGGCCGGGCGATCTTCGGGCTTGTGATGGGAGTCCTGTTCACGCTACTCCTGGCGTTGATCTTGGTGTCCGCTTTTGTTGGTCCTTGATGTTTCACCCAATTGGATCGTGGAGGTCAGAATGTTCTGTGCACGCTGCGGTGCCACAAACGACGAGAACGCGTTCCGATGCACGGCGTGCAGCGCGGTTCTCCTTCGGCCGGGTCAGGTGGCGCCCCAGGCGACCGAAGCGGACGCATCGCTCCCCCCTGCGAGTCCCCGGCTGGCCCAGTCCATCATCGTGACCATTTTCTGCTGCCAGATTGTCGGCATCATCGCGATTGTCTATTCGGCCTTGGCCATGGGCCAGAACTCCGCGGGCCAGTTCAAGCAGGCTCACGCCTACGCGAAGACCGCGAACATCCTGGCGTGGGTCGCCTTCGGGCTTGGGCTGGTGATCACTCTCCCGTACATGATCGTAGTCATATACGGCGCGCTCCAGAATCCGCCGACCCCCTGAACCCGAGGCCTTGTTGCGCGGTATGACGATTGAATGCAAATACCCCGCCACATTGTTCGACCGCCGCGACCATCCATTATGCGACTAACTATTGCTCCCATCCTCCTGTTCACAGCGCTTTTTGTCCTCCACCCCCGGCACGCGGTTGCTCAGACCGCCTCCGGCCCCCCCGAGCCCGCCGCCAAGGAGCGAACCGGCGCGGCAAAGGTCCGCGCCGACGCGGTGAGACTCGCCCCACTCTTCCCCCAGGGGCTGGCCAAGCGCTTCATCGAGGCCGCGATGGTGGAGCAGGTCATTCCCGCGATCGGCTCTCGCGAACTGCTGCTCAACAAGTCCACGCGGCAATGGCTCACACACGAAGAGGGGATGAAACTGAACCCGACTGAGAAAGCGGCCGTCACACCCACCGAGTGCAACGAGTCGCTTTACTACGAGACCAAGTACGGCTCGCCGCTGGTCTACGCGCGTGTCCTCGAGGTCGCGGAAACGCACGGCGCGATCCTGGACACGGAGAATGATCCCCCGCCGGCGCTCCTCGACTTCGGCTACGGCACCATCGGGCACCTCCGCGTCACCGGCGCGCTCGGCATCGAGAGCGCCGGAGCCGACGTCGATTCGCTTCTCCGCGGCCTCTACGCGGAGGAGCGCGCCACGGGAAGGATTCAGCGACTCGGCAAGGATTCGACCGTCCCTCTGCACCTCTTCCACGGCCACTGGCCCGCGGAGCCGGCGCTCGCCGAGGCGGTTCGAGCAGCAAAGCCAGGCGGGTACGACCTGATTACATCAAAGAACACGCTCAAGAACGGGTACCTCCACCCCGAGAAACCAGCCGACGAAAAGAAACTCATCAAACTCGGCGTCACCGATGAGGCATTCGTGGAAGCGGCCTTCAACTCGCTCAAGCCCGGTGGCCTCTTTGTCATCTACAACATCTCGCCGCGTCCGAGCCGCGAAGGCGAGCCGTACAAACCCTGGGCTGACGGCCGCTGCCCATTCCCGAAGGAAATGCTCGAACACTCCCAGTTCGAGGTCCTCGCCTTCGATGAAGTCGATGATGCCAAGGCCGAGGCCGTATTCACGGCGCTGGGTTATCCCATCGTCGATTCCAAGGGTGAGAAGGATCTCTTTGCGCGCTATACCGTTGTGAGGCGGCCGGCGAGGTGAGTCCGACCGCCCGACGCCGGGATTGATCGCTTGCGCGCCGAACGAAGGCCGCCACTCGGAAAGAAAAGCCCGTCCGTAACATGGCCGAATGACGCCCCCGCCTCCCCCGATTCACGTCGTCACAGGCGCGCTCGGCTACACCGGCAAGGCCATCACCGAGCGATTGCTCCAGCGCGGCGTGCGCGTGCGCACCCTCACGAACTCGCCGAAGAGGCCCAATCCCTTCGGCGAGGCGCTCGAGATCAGACCATTCTCGTTCGACGATCCCGCGGCGATCGAAGAATCACTCCGCGGCGCGGCGGTGCTCTACAACACCTACTGGGTGCGCTTCAATCATCGACTCTTCACCTTCGAGCAGGCGGTGCGGAACACCAAGGCGCTCTTCGAGGCGGCGAAGCGCGCGGGGGTCGGGCGCATCGTTCATGTGAGCATCCTGCACGCGGATCGCGCCCCGCACCTCGCGTACTACAGGGGAAAGGCGGAGTTGGAGCGCTCGCTGCGGAGCCTCGGCGTGCCGCACGCGATCCTGCGGCCGGGGGTGCTCTTCGGACGCGGCGACATCCTCGTGAACAACATCGCATGGGTGCTGCGCCGCCTGCCGATCTTCGGCGTTTTCGGGGACGGCTCGTACAAACTCCAGCCGATGCACGTCGATGACATGGCGGACCTCGCGGTCGCGCACGCGGAACTCCGCGGCGATACTGAGGCCGACGCCGTGGGACCGGAGATTTTCACATACCGAGAACTCGTGCGGACGATCGGCGGCATCATCGGCGTGCGGCGACCGATCGTCAGCGTCTCACCATCGGTCGGGCTCGCGGTGTCGAGATTGCTCAATCCGCTCGTGGGCGATGTGATCATCACGCGCGAAGAGATCGTTGGTCTCATGGAGAATCTGCTCATCTCCCATCACCCGGCCACGGGAACGACCAAGTTGACCGAATGGGCCAACGGAAACCGCGAATCGCTCGGCCGACGGTACGCGAGCGAAGTCGGGCGGCGGGTGAAGCGCGATGTAGAGTATGAGAGGGTCTGACGGAACACCTACACTCCACCACTCATGCACCCGCTCTTCGACGAACGCCGCTACCTCATCCCTTTCCGCTCGATCCTCCTGCCGCAGATCTTCACCGACACGCTGGTGATCGGCGGCGGCGCGGCGGGGCTGTCGGCGGCGCTCTCGGCGTCCGAGCATGGCGATGTCATCGTCCTGGGAAAAGGGAAGTTCAGCGTTTCCAACACCGCGTGGGCGCAGGGGGGAATCGCGGCGGTGCTATCCGGCTCGGACTCCATCGAGAGCCACCTCGCCGACACACTCGAAGCCGGCGCGGGCCTCTGCGATGAGGATGTCTGCCGGCTCGTCGTGACGGAGGGGCCGACGATTCTTCGG
>JAGVLZ010000326.1 GCA_020054055.1 Phycisphaerales bacterium | reverse complement strand
CGGCGTCCATGCCCATGCCGCCTGTGTACCGCCGCACGGGATCGAGCGCAAGTCGGGTTATGTTCGGGTCGCCGGTTTGCAGAGGGCTGAAGAGTTACCGCAGGAGCATCAAAAAGTTGCTCGATTTCGCGAAAAATCGGCGAATGAGCGGGATCTCGCGGTCGATCGTGGGGTAGGTTGTAGTGGGCACGACGCGGTGTGCTTGTGGGAGACTTCGCATGAACGGGGGCGAACGAAACGTGTGCGGCGCAGTCATGGCTTTGTACGGTTGCTCGCGTGCATCGGTGATGATCGGCTCGGCGGTGGTCGCCGCGGCATCGCTCCCGATCATGGGTCAGTCCACGACGCTCCTGAGCCGCAACTCCGCGGGCGATATCGCGGACGCGGCGGGATGCATCACAACCGGTCTCCCGGCGATCTCCGGCGACGGGAACCACGTCGTCTTTGTGTCGTTCATCCCCGATCTGGCGCCGGGCGGCGCGCCCGAGTTCGGCGGCGTGTACCTCCACGACCGCGTGAGCGCCGAGACGATACGGATCGCCGTCTCGTCCACCGGGGGCGACACCGACGGGATCAGCGGCATCGACCCCGAGGAGTTCGACGGCTCGATGGGCGTCTCGTTCACGGGGCGGTATGTCGTCTTTCCCAGCGCCGCGACGAACCTGATCGTCGGGGACACCAACGGCGTCACCGACATCTTCATCCGTGATACCCTGCTCGGCGTCAACGAGCGAGTGAGCCTCCAGACGGCGGGCGGCGAATCGAACGGCAAGAGTGTTCACTGCGCGATCTCGCCCTCCGTGGACGGACGGTTCGTTGTCTTCAACTCCGACGCGGATAATCTCGTGGCGGGCGACACCAACGGCCAGCGCGACATCTTCATCCGCGACCGAACGGCGAACATCACGGAGCGCGTGAGCATCGGGACGGGTGGAGAGGAGAGCGATGCCGAGTGCGTCAATCCATCCGTGACCGCCGACGGCCGGTTCGTGGTGTTCACGAGCGAAGCGACCACGCTCGATCCGGTGGCGGCGGAACCAGGAAGAAAGATCTTTCTGCGCGATCGCCTGCTGAACCAGACCTTTTTCGTGGCCGTGAGTGCGACCGCGAGCGGCATCCAACGCAGCCATACCCCCGAGACCGCCGCGGTGTCGAACGACGGTCGGTTCGTCGCCTTCCGTATCAACGACGATCTCGGGCCTCAAGGCGCCTACGTCAGAGACCGTCAGAATGGGACGCTGGAGTTGGTCGGCGTCAACGAAGCGGGACAAACCCTTGCTGTCGACAATGCTGCTTCGATCTCCGCCGACGGTCGGTTTGTCGGATTCACGTCCAACGGCATCAACGGCGGCGCCCACTGCCGTTTCCAGGCCTACGTTCGCGACCGCCTCTTGCAGACCACCGCGGTTGTGAGTGTTTCCGAGTCTGGAGGTCAAGGCGATGGTGATGCGAGCGACCATTGCCTCCTCTCCGCCGATGGCCGCGTCGCGGCGTACTCGAATGGCTCCCACAACCTTGTCGCGGGCGACACGAATGGCCGGCAGGACATCTTCGTTCACGACCTCGATACGGAGGACACCATCCGTGCCTCTGTTTCATCATCCGGGTTTCAGGGGACCGCGCCGTTGTGTCTGAGCAGCGGCGTAGTGGCGATGACTCCGGACGCGAGCCGGTTTGTATTCCTCTCCGGTTCGGCGAATCTCGCTCCTTGCGGCTTCGATGGCGCGCAGGTCTATGTTCGCGTGCCCGGATCGGGGCTGACAGAACTCATCAGCGTGACCATCGATGGTCATGGGGGGGCCACGAGCGATTCCGGCGCCATTTCAGACAACGGACGGTACGTCGCGTTCACCTCTGAGTCGAATCGGATTGTGGAAGACGACACCAACGGTGCCCGCGATATCTTCCTGCGCGATCGCCTGCTCCAGACCACGACCCGCATCAGCGTGACAAGCGCGGGCGAGCAGCACAACGGCGTCGGCTTCACGGATGCGCCGAGCATCTCGGGCGACGGC
Source organism: Phycisphaerales bacterium (assembly GCA_020054055.1). Classification (GTDB taxonomy): domain Bacteria; phylum Planctomycetota; class Phycisphaerae; order Phycisphaerales; family UBA1924; genus JAEUIV01. The sequence continues at coordinate 6,616 of JAGVLZ010000326.1, read as the reverse complement.
CGCTACATTGTGTTCCACTCTGATGCGCCGAACCTTGACTACCCCGACAGCGCCGAGTTTTGCCCGCCGGGTAGTTACGCGCAGTGCCCGTACTTGCCAGGGGTCTGCGATACGCAGTGCCCATACCTGGAAGAGGATGTATTCGTCCGCGACGTCATCGCGGAAACAACGACGATTCTGAGTACAACGACCGACGGCGGCTTTGAGGCCGTGATCTCCGGCGACGGGGCATTCGTCGCCTACACCTCCGGCGGGGATGACGAGATCCCCGGCCACTACAACGGGCGAGATATCTACATCGTGCCGCGCGCGGGCGGGGCCGCGGTGCGCGTCGGTGTCGCCGACAACGGGTCTCGCGGCACGGGAGACAAGGAGCACGCGGCGATCTCGGGCAATGGCAGCCAGGTCGCCTTCCTCAGTTGGGATGAAGCCCTTGTCCCCGACGATCACAACAGCGCGCCGGACATCTATGTCCGCGATCTCGCGGCGGGCACGACGACGCGGGTCAGCATCGCCTCGGACGGAACGGAGGCGAATGGCCCGAGCCTTGGCTATCCGGTCATCTCTCGCAATGGCCGGTACGTCGCGTTCAGTTCTGATGCTTCGAATCTGGTCGCGGACGACACGAACGGCGTCACCGATGCGTTCATGCACGACCGCGCGACCGGCCGCACGATCCGGGTGAGCCTCGGCGATAGCGGCGCTCAGGGTGACGCGGGCACTGTCGGCGAGTTCCCTTCTCTCGGCGGTGTCACTTCGGATGGACGCTGGGTCGCGTTCTCTTCCTATGCAAGCAATCTCGTCCCCGGCGACACCAACCGCGCAACGGACGCATTCCTGCGCGATACACTCGTTCCACCCGCCGAATGCCCCGGCGATGCCAACGGCAACGGCACGGTCGCATTTTCCGATATCACCAGCGTCCTGGAAAACTGGGGCGCTCTGTTTCCCGGATCGACCGGCCCCGGAGACGCAAACCACAACGGTACCGTCAACTTCGCCGACATCACGAGCGTGCTGGAGAACTGGGGGAGTCAGTGCGCGGCGAACCGTTGAGCGTCCCGGAGCGATAATCAGTGCCCGTGCCCCGGCACCTTCTTGGGCTTGATGATGTTGGACGCCAGCCCCATCCACTTGAGCATGACGATCGTGATGTAGGTCACATCAAACTCGTACCAGCGGTGGCCGTGGGCCGCTGAACGCTGGTCGGCGTGGTGATTGTTGTGCCACCCTTCGCCGTTGGCGAGCAGGCCGACGATCCAGTTGTTGCGGCTGTTCTCGTTGGTCTCGTAGTTGCGATAGCCCCAGAGGTGCGTCAGCGAGTTCACCGACCAGGTGATGTGCCAGACGAGGATGGTCCGCACCAGCACGCCCCAGACAACCCACGAAAGGCCGAGTTGCAACCCCGCCGCGGCGGTGCCATCCCACGCGAACCCGATCCCGAAGCCCGCGAGGAAAAAGAGCGCGGCGTGCAGCGGATACGCGAGCAGCCACAGATTCTTCTTGGTCAGCGCGTAATAGAAGGGGTCCTGGAAGATGTCGCGCGCGTAACGCGTCATCGTGGACATGTCGTTGACATCGCGGTTCTCGACCAGCATCCAGCCGACGTGGCTCCAGAGGAACGCCACGACGGGGCTGTGCGGGTCGGGCTCGTGGTCCGAGTGCTGGTGGTGCATCCGGTGATTCGCGACCCAGGACGGCGGCGAGCCTTCGAGGCAGCAGAGCGCCAGCAGCGCGAAGGTGCGCTCGAGCCACACCGGGGCCTTGAACGAGCGGTGCGTGAGCAGGCGGTGGTAGCAGATGTTGATGCCCAGCGTGCCGAAGACGTAGACGCCGGCCACCGCGACGATCACACCCGTCCACGAAAAGAAGTACGGCAGCACCGCGAGCAACGCCGCAGCGTGCAAGCCCGCGATCGTCAGAGTCACGGCCCACCGCACCTCGGTCCACGACACGCCATTCGGCAGCCGCAGCCACTTCGGCAGTTTCGAGGCGGGCTGCGGCTTCACCTCCGCGATGACCGGGTCACGCGGCTCGGCGACGGGCGCGAAGATTGCGGGGGAAAGAGGATCGTCCGAGTCCGTTCCGACGAGGGGGGGAGTTTCAAGCATGGAGACTGAATACTAGCCGATCCGATTGTTCGGGATTCCCCTAAAACCGCGCGGAATCGATGTTTCGACTTTGTGGAGTGTTCGAGCGCTGCGCGCGCATCGGCATGATTTGTGCGCGAAATCGCTGATTGCAGCGAATGGAACGGGGTTGAGACGGACATCTTGCGCGCTGAATTGCTCGCTTCTGCGCGCGCCTGCGCGCTGTTGATCGCAGTGGCACATCTCGAGGCGCGCGTGGCGCGCTTCCGCACGGCACCACCACTTGTGGGGAGTGATGATGTCGTGTCGGGGGCTCGTGCGCTTTCGGGGCATCCTCCCTGATGCGCGTTGTGGGGACACGATTGTTCGGGTCGGACGCGGTGCGCGCTGTGATGGCCATGAGAGTGGATCCGGCTCTTGGTTCCCGCGCGAGGGTGTCTGAGAGAACACTACGGCGGAGTTGTGGCGAGGCAAGCGAGGTTCGTCGCACCGACGCGAGATGAGCGCACAAGGGGTGTTGATGCGGTGACATTTTTCCCGCTGAGGGAGGGCGGACACGCCACCGCCAGCGTCTCGCCGGGAAGACCATGTTTGCTCCGAGCAGCAAACATGCCACCCGAGGGATGAGAACAAGGGCGAGTGGGCAGGCCACCCGCCGTGAGTCAGGTCGAAGTGCCGGTAGGAGGGAGAAGCACGGTCGAACGGCGGACCGTTCGACCGGGACACCCGTGGAGACGGACTTCGTCGCGCGTTCCCCCCGCCATGGCAGCGGAGGATTGACAGGCCACCAGCCATATCTCACCCTTGCCGCTCAGAGTTCTTTCCATTCAGACATTCATGAAGGAACTTCAGGAGATGCTGCCAGTCTTCAGTCGGCTCAAGATCACCATTTGTGTCCTTGTGCCAAGCAAGGGTGAAACATGGCGCGCCGATTCGATCTGGGGTCGCTCTCCACTTGTAGGATTTTCTCTCCTCGAACGAAACGTATGCGCAAGGGATGCCGGCTTTTTGCATCTGCTTGAAGTTTTCTTTCATCTTTTCGAGCGCATTTTTCCCATACGAGCCGCTGTTCTTTACTTCGAGAGCGGCCGCGACTTGAGCCTGCGTGTAAAGAAGTCCCAGCGACGGTTTTGCTCCCTTCCGCGGAACGAGAATGTCGATCTCGATCGGAACCCCTTGCACAAAGACATCTCGCGGAGAAGTGGGAATGTCTTCATTCGCCAGAGCGTCCTTCAGGATCTCCGCAGCAACGGCTCCAACGAACTTTCGGCACTTGAGTCCAAAGTCTCCCTTTTCCTTCCGCGCGCGCATCACAATGTCTTCGCCGTTCATTCTTTTGCTCTCCTTTGCCATCACTGCGCCCCTTCGACAGTCATTATCCGAACGGTACCGATTCCATCAGATGCGCAACCCACTCTAGTTTTTTGGAAGCTGACTGTGCCTGCATTGATGTCAATCTGGGCAAGAGGCAACAACTTGAGTCTAACAGTACCACTCCCTTTGCGGCTAAAGGCGGACGTGCAAGCGAGCCAACTACTGGACATTTCGTCGGACCCGAACTCCGCCCTAGCGATTGAGTCGACGACGAACCAAGTAAAGAGGACGAGGTCGGGTTGGTTCGACTGAATCCCCTCATTGTGGAACGGTATTGGAAAGCCGCAGGATTCAGGTTGCGTGGATTGGCCACCAGCAATTGACTCGGTTAGAATGTGAGGCGACGCCACCCTTGGACGCGTTCGTCGGGCGATTCGTGAGCCCCTTGCTGCAAGGAGAACCACCATGAACCGCTGTCAAGTTCTGCCAGTCGCAGCAGTGTTCGCTGTTTGCACTTGTTCTGTCATGGGGACCACAAACCCCGTGCTATACGGGTCCAAATCGGTTGTTCTCCGTCGAGGACAAATTCCCGTCATCGAGGTGCATGCGGAAGCAAACAAAAACTGTGAGAGTTACTATTCACGGCCTGAATACTGCTTGCTGACGAACGCCTCGCTCGTAGAGGGGATTGCGAGTCAGTTCGCGTGCTTAACACCGGCCTTGGGCGAGGTGTATCTGGCGTTGGAGTCGTATGTCTACCTTCTCCCGTGTGAGCGTAGCCCGGAATGGGCCGGACCGGTGGAACCGACCTCGGGTGAAGCAAGCTCAACGGTCCTTGTTCCCTTCATCGTGGGACCAAGTGGCTGGACCTGCAACCTGACGCTTTCCACCGAGGTTTACTACGCGGTTTACGATGGCACGGCGTATGGACGAGTCACCGTCGAGTCCGTCGATGGAGCCGTATGGTACGAGTACAGCCGCATTGACGACGCGAACGGTGCCGTGAGTCAATCGGCAAGTGTGGAGTTGCCCGAAGGGTCGTATGTTATCCGGTGCCACACGGAGGCCGTAGCAACGACGGAGCCATTCGGGTTCGACGCGGCGGAAATGAGAATCGATCTCACGGCTTCGATACCACCTACTGAACCGGTGCCTCCGGCTCCGTGTCCCGGTGATGCCAACGCTGACTCCGAAGTGAACTTCGCCGACATCACGAAGGTTCTAGAGAACTGGGGACTGCATTGCCGCTGATGGTGGGGGTATTTGGCGGGTGGCATTAATTGGCGGCCCCCGTGCCACCGATTCCGCGCAGCGAAATCGGTGCTTCTCCGCTACCACGAAGACACCGATTCGCCGCGTACGGCGGATCGGTGGCACGCGCGGCTTGGAACGACGCGCTCTGTGCGTGGTGTGGCATCCCGTCGGGATGCCGGAAGATGTTTTTGGGGCTGTTTTCCGGGGGTTACGCTCGAAGACTCGCTAACCCCCGGCTATTGACTGTCAGCCCTCCGGGCTGCAAGCAAAGGCATTTGCATTTCCCGCGCCAGCGGAAGTTTTAGCCGCACATCTTCTTCAGCCCCTCCGCCTTGTCCGTCTTCTCCCAGGTGAAGAGGTCGCCTTCGGGGCGGCGGCCGAAGTGGCCGTGCGATGCGGTGGCGGAGTAGATGGGCTTGCGGAGCGCGAGGCTCTCGATGATCCCCTTCGGCGTCAGGCGGAAGACTTCGCGGATCGCCTTCTCGATCTTCACCGGATCGACCTTGTGCGTCCCGAACGAGTTGATGTGCACCGAAGTCGGGTCGGCGACGCCGATGGCGTAACTCAACTGGATCTCGACGCGGTCGGCGAGGCCGGCGCTCACGACGTTCTTCGCGATGTAGCGGGCCATGTACGCGGCCGAGCGATCGACCTTGGTCGGGTCCTTCCCGCTGAAGGCGCCGCCGCCGTGGCGCCCCATCCCGCCGTAGGTATCGACGATGATTTTTCGTCCCGTCAGGCCGCAATCGCCGTGCGGCCCGCCGATCTCGAACTGGCCCGTGGGATTGATGTGGCACTTGATCCCGTCGTGCCACCACTTCGCCCCCAGCGTCGGCTTGATGATGTGCTCGCGGACGAGGTGGCGCAGGTCTTCCTGCTTCCCGCCGTTGTACATCGGGTGGTGCTGGGTGCTGAGGACAACGGTATCCACCTTCACCGGGTTGTTCTTCTCGTCGTACTCGACCGTCACCTGGCTCTTCGCATCAGGGCGCAGGCCGGGGAAGACGCCCTGCTGCCGGCACAGCGCCTGTTTCTCGACGAGGCGGTGCGCAAGGAAGATGGGCAGCGGCATGTAGGTGCCGTGTTCCAGTTGTTCCGTCTCCCGACACGCATACCCGAACATCATCCCCTGGTCCCCCGCGCCATCCTTATCCACCCCCATCGCGATGTCGGCCGACTGCTTCTTTAGCGTGATCAGCACCGCGCACGACTTGTAGTCGAAGCGCATGTCGGCGTCCGTGTACCCGATCTTCTCGATCGTGTCGCGCACCGTCTGATCGATGTCCACATAGGTGTTCGTCGTCACCTCGCCCGACACCACCGCCATGCCCGTCGAGACGAGCGTCTCGCAGGCCACGCGACTCCGGGGGTCGCCCGCGAGCATCGCATCCAACACGGCATCCGAAATCGCGTCCGCCACCTTGTCAGGGTGGCCCATCGAGACGGATTCCGAGGTGAACAGGTAGTTCGGCATGAGACGCTCCGAAATCAGGGTTGGCGGGCTGGTTCAACCATTCATCCGGATAATCGGATGAACAGGCTGGAAGACGAGTCTAGCACACTCGATGGGGCCGACGTTTTATTACTCGGGAATCGTCAGGAAACACCCCGGAATCATTCGGGATCAACGTTTTTTGGATCCGAAAAACAGCCCCGACCGTCACTCGCACGACAGCCCGTAACTCCGAAGCACCGCCGTGATATCCGCGAAGTTCCGCACGCCGTTGCCGTCCGCATCATCTTTGCATTGCCGCACCGCGAGCACCGCGTCCTCCGAGGTCGTTTCGCCGTTGGCATCGGCGACGACGCAGTCGTACGCGCCGATATCCTCGAACGTCGCGGCGATGGAGAGCGTCGCCGTCTCCGCGCCGGCGATCGCATCACCGTTCACGAGCACCACGCCGTCGCGCCGCCATTGATACGTCAGCGCCGGGCGCTCGGTGCTCAGCGTGAACATG
>JAGVLZ010000403.1 GCA_020054055.1 Phycisphaerales bacterium | reverse complement strand
GGCGGTGCTGGAGAGCGCGGCGGCGTTGGTGCCGGGCGGGAAGGAAGGCGCGACGGCCCCGGAGAATCTGAGCGCGACGCTGAACATCGTGATCCTGCTGACGGTGCTGACACTGGTGCCCTCGATCATGGTGATGTGCACCTGCTTTGTGCGGTTCATCATCGTGTTCGCGCTGCTGAAACAGGCGCTGGGGGCGCAGAACATCCCGCCGAGCCAGGTGATCACGGCGCTGGCGCTCTTCATGACGTTCCTGGTGATGAGTCCGACGCTGGACAAGATCAACAAAGAGGCGATCCAGCCGTATCAGTCGGGTGAGATCACGAGTCAGGTGGAGATGTGGGAGAAGGCGAAGCGGCCGTTGCGTGATTTCATGTTCGCGCAGATCGAGGCAGCGGAGAACTGGTCGTCGCTCTACATGGTGCTGAACTACCGGGGGATCGATACGTCGGAGCCGGAGCGGCTGACGCGGGCGGACGTGGACATGGTGTCGCTGATCCCGGCGTACATGCTGAGCGAGTTGAAGGTGTCGTTCCTGATGGGTTTCCGGGTGTACCTTCCCTTCCTGATTATCGACATGGTGATCTCGAGTCTGTTGATCTCGATGAGCATGATGATGCTGCCGCCGGTGCTGATCAGCCTGCCGTTCAAGTTGCTTTTGTTCGTGCTCGTGGATGGGTGGCAGTTGGTGGTGGGGAGTCTGATGCAGTCGGTGGTTCAGCCGGGGGGATAGAGGAGTCGTTCACGCGGGGGCGCGGGGAGCGCAGAAGAAGACTGAAGTAGGGAGTCGGGAATAGGGAATCGGGAAAACCAAGACGCAAGACTCAGGACTCAGGACTCTTCCATGCCACTCGATGATGCGACATTGGACCTTGTGAAGCAGGCGCTCATCGTGATGATGAAGATCGCTTTCCCGATTCTCGCCTCCGGGGTGGTGATCGGTCTGGTGATCAGTATTTTTCAGAGCGTGACGTCGATCCAGGAGCAGACGCTGGCGCTGGTGCCCAAGATCTTCGTGATGACGGCGGTGACGGCGGCGATGCTGCCTTGGATCGTGAATCGGCTGGCGGAGTTCGCGGTGGAGATGTTCAGGCTGCATTAAGAAGCATTGACCACTGAGGGCACAGAGTCGCACGGAGGAAGACACGGGACTGGGTTCGAGGCGGAGACCCCAGACCCTAAACCCTAAACCCCATGATTCCCGGCGCATCCATCATCGAACATCTCCCCGGCTTTGTGCTGGTGCTATCTCGTTTGACGGGGGTCTTCATCTTTGCGCCGCTGCTTTCGAGTCCGACGTTGCCCAGGCAGGTGCGGGCGCTGATGGCGGTTGGGTTCGCCGCGGCGGTGTACCCGTCGATTGCCGCGTTTCCGGGGGCGGGGAAGGTGCCGACGAGCCTTGGGCTGTTTGATCTTGTGCCGCTGATGGCGAGCGAGTTGCTGATCGGGTTGTCGATCGGGGTCCTCGCGTCGATCCCGCTTTTTACCGCGCAGTTGTCGGGCGTCATCATGGGGCAGCAGATGGGGCTCGGGCTCGCGTCGGTCTACAACCCGGCGGTCGACTTCGAGGGTGACACGCTCGGTCAGGTGCTTTTCTTCGTGGCGCTCGCGTCGTACCTGGTCGGGGGCGGTTTAGAGGCGGTGTTCGGCGCATTGCTCTCGACCTTTGAGAGCATCCCTTTCGGTGGATTGGGCGCGGGGGACACGCCGTTGGAGTTGCTGATCGGGATCACGTCGTCCGGGTTTGCGCTGGCGTTGCGGTTGGCGCTGCCGGTGCTGCTGATCCTGATGCTGGAGTCGGTGGCGGTGGGTTTCATCATGAAGACGGTGCCGAGCCTGAACATCATGAACATCGGGTTTCCGATCCGGATTCTGCTCGGTCTGTTCATGGTGGTGTCGTCGATGGTGATCACGCTCGAGGTGCTGATGAGCGAGATCGGAGCGGACCTGGCGCTGGTGCGGGAGTGGGCGGGGGGCGGGGGGTGAGCGGATGAGCCGGTGAGACTTTGATTTGCGATTTGAGCGTTCGGATTGGAAGAGGTTCTTGAACAATGGCTGAGGATCTTGGAGAGCGGACGGAGCAGCCGACGGAGCGCCGGTTGGACGAGGCGCGTGAGAAGGGTCAGGTTGCGCGCAGCGCGGACCTTTCGGCGGCGGTGATTCTGACTTCGGTGGTGTTCGCGTGCCTTGTCTTCGCGGAGTTTGCGTTCGGCGGGATGGGGAATCTGCTGCGGTTCTCGCTCTCGGATGCGTCGCTCGGGCGCGGGTATTCGGCGGCGGCGCTCGTGCCGGAGTTGACGCTTTCGTTTTTCGAGGCGGCGCGCGTGGCGGGGCCGGTGATGGTCATTCTGGCGGTGGCGGCGCTGATGGGGGCGTTGGTGCAGGTGGGGTGGCACATCTCGCCGCAGGCGTTGGAGCCGAAGTGGAGCAAGTTGAACGTGCTGACGGGCTTCAAGAATCTGTTTGGGAAGAAGGCGGCGGTGAAGGGCGGGCTGGACCTGATGAAGTTCGCGCTCGTCGCGGCGGTGGTGGTGTTCGTGGTGCGGGGGCAGCATCGCGAGGTGCTGGCGCTGGCGAATCTGGACCTGTATTCCGGGATCGCGCACGCCGCGATCCTGGTGCGAGAACTGGCGCTGTGGGTGCTCGCGGTGCTGATCGTGCTCGGGTTGGTGGACTTCTACTACCAGCGCTGGCAGCACCGGGCCGACCTGAAGATGACCAAGCACGAGGTGAAGGAAGAGCGTCGGAGCAACGAGGGCGACCTGGAGATGAAGGCGCGGCGGATGCGGATGGCGCGGCAGATCGCGATGCAGCGGCTCGGATCGAGTGTGCCGACGGCCGACGTGGTGGTGACGAACCCGACGCACTACGCGGTGGCGTTGAAGTACGACGCGGAGTCGGGAGGGCGGGCGCCGAAGGTGGTGGCGAAGGGGGCGGATTTTCTGGCGCTGAAGATGAGGTATCTGGCGGCGGGTGCGGGGGTGCCGATTGTGGAGAGGCCGCCGCTGGCGCGGGCGCTTTACAACGAGGTGGCGGTGGGGAAGGAGATCCATCCGGCGCACTACGAGGCGGTGGCGGAGGTGCTGGCGTATGTGTATCGGCTGGAGAGACAGGCAGTAGGCGTTGGGCACTAGGGAATAGGGAAAGACATTCACCGCGGAGAGACGGAGAGCACGGAGGAAGGCAAGAAGAAGGGAGTCGGGAATAGGGGGTAGGGAATCGGGAAAACGAAGACCCTAGACCCTAGACCCTGCACCCCGCACCCTGAACCCCAATGGCCACATTCACACCATCCAAACCTCTGCCGACGTGGGCGCTGATGCTGGTGAAGCATCGCGGGATGTTTGTGCCGCTGGCGTTCGCGATGCTGGTGGTGGTGATCGTTGTGCCGCTGCCGCCGATGATCCTGGATGTGCTGCTGGCGTTCAACATCGCGCTGTCGATCGTGATCCTGATGACGACGATGTACACGGAGGAGCCGCTGGAGTTCAGCGTGTTCCCGTCGCTGCTCCTGGGCACGACCTTGCTGCGGCTGGTGCTGAATGTTGCGTCGACTCGGTTGATTCTGACGGCGGATGCCTCCAGCCCGGAGCAGGCGAAGGGCGTGGCGGGCGAGGTGATCTCGGCGTTCGGGACGTTCGTGGCGGGTGGCTCGCTGGCGGTGGGGGTGATCATCTTCCTGATCATCGTGGTGATCCAGTTCGTGGTGATCACGAAGGGTGCGACGCGCATCAGCGAGGTGGCGGCGCGGTTCACGCTCGACGCGATGCCCGGCAAGCAGATGGCGATCGACGCGGACCTGAACGCGGGGGTGATCAACGAGCAGCAGGCGCGGGAGCGGCGGCTGAAGGTCGGGCGCGAGGCGGACTTTTTCGGCGCGATGGATGGTGCGAGCAAGTTCGTGCGCGGCGACGCGATCGCCGGCTTGATCGTGACGGTGATCAACGTGGTCGGCGGGTTCGTGATCGGTTGGCTGGTGAAGGGGTGGTCCGCGGCGCAGTCGGCGGAGGTGTTCACGATCCTGACGATCGGCGACGGTCTGGCGGCGCAGGTTCCGGCGTTCATCGTGTCGATCGCGGCGGCGCTGGTGGTCACGCGTTCGGGCTCGAAGACGGACCTGGGGACGGAGTTGACGGCGCAGATCGGGTCGAATCCGAAGGCGCTGTACATCGCGGCGGGATTCGTGACGGTGCTGGCGTTCACGCCTCTGCCGGGGCCGCCGCTGTTTCTGCTGGGGGCGATCATGGGGACGGTGGCGTTCCTGCTTCAGAAGGACACGAAGCAGAAAGTCGATGCGGAGCGGTTCGCGGCGGCGCAGGCGTCGGCGGGGCCGAGCGTGCCGCCGGTGGAAGACCTGCTGAAGGTGGACACGATGGAGTTGGAGGTCGGGTATGGCTTGGTCGGATTGGTGGACACGAAGCAGGGTGGCGATTTGCTCGATCGGATCTCGGCGATTCGGCGGCAGTTGGCGGCGGAGATCGGGATGGTGCTGCCGCCGGTGCGGATCAGGGACAACATGACGTTGCAGCCGAATGTGTACCGGATCAAGATCCGTGGGAGTGTTGTGGCGGAGGGTGAGACTCGGCCGGGGCTGCTTTTGGCGATGGATTCGGGGATCGCGACGGGGACGATCCAGGGTGAGGCGACTCGTGAGCCGGCGTTCGGGCTGAACGCGTGGTGGGTGCCGTTGAATCTGAGAACGCGGGCGGAGAGCCTGAACTACACGGTGGTGGACGCGACGAGCGTGTTGACGACGCACCTGTCGGAGGTGGCGCGGGCGCACGCGGACGAGTTGTTGACGCGGGAGGAAGTGAACAACCTGGTGGCGCAGTTGAAGCAGCGTGCGCCGAAGTTGGTGGAGGAGACGATCCCGAAGTCGGTGTCGGCGGGTGAGTTGCAGAAGGTGCTGCAATCGCTGCTGCGGGAGCGCGTGGCGATCCGCGATCTGGAGACGGTGGTGGAGACGCTTTCCGACTGGGCGGGGAAGACGAAGGACCTGGATGTCTTGACGGAGTATGTGCGGAACTCGCTGCGGCGGACGATCTGTCAGCAGTTCGCGGTGCCCGCGGACCCGGCGCGGGGAGGGGTTGCCGGGAAGAAGGCATCGCAGCGGCTGGTGTGCGTCACGCTGGACCCGGCGTTCGAGGATGTGATCAGCGGGTACATCGACCGCTCGCCCGCGGGCACGTCGCTGACGATGCCGGCGGGGGTGGCGAACTCGGTGGCCCGACGGATCATCGAGGCTCTGAAGCCGGTGGTGGCGGGGGGGCATCAGCCTGTGGTGATCGCCTCGCCGCAGGTTCGGGCGCAGGTGAGACAGATTCTGGAGCACCACATGCCGAACGCGGCGGTGCTGGGTTACAACGAGATCGTGCCGGGGATTGAGGTGGAGTCGATGGGATTGGTGACGATGCCGGCGGAGAAGGCGGCGGCTGCTTGAAGGCAAAGACATTCACCACAGAGGCGCAGAGATACAGAGCAAGACAGGGGAAGTGGGAAGGCGGAAGGCGAGTCGTGAGTGGCGAGTGGAAAAATCTAGACCCCAGACCCTAGTCATTTTTCCCGTCTTCCTCTGTATCTCTGCGCCTCTGTGGTGAATGTCTCCTCTCTTGGGTCGAGCGAGTTGCAAAGTTGGTCCGATGAGGTAGTCTGTGTTGGTTGATCGTTTTCGGCAGGATGCCGAGCGCACGCGCCATGGAGGGCTTCGTGACGATCCGTACCTATCGTGGAAAATCCGTGGCGGAAGCGATCGCGCTGGTGAAGAAGGACCTTGGTCCCCGCGCGGTGATTCTGAGCACTCGATCGTACAAGGCCGGGGGATTGTTCGGGTTTCGCGCGCGGACGGTCACGGAGATCATCGCGTCGGACCAGGCTCCGAGCCGGGGTCGGCCGTCGCTGCCGCGGACGCCTGTTGTGAAAGTGAAGGAGGAGGTTGCTCCCGCGCGGCCGGTACCGACGTCGGCGGAGCCTTCGCTGAAGCAGGTGGCGCAGATGATCGTGGCGGCGAACGCGAAGACGCCGATCGAGGATGAACTGGCGGCGATCAAGAAGATGGTGGGGCAGGTCTTGCGGTCCTCGAATGCGCCGACGCAGCCGGGGATGCCCGAAGCGCTCTTCGAGTGCTACCAGAAGATGCTGGAGTCGGCGGTGGCGTCGGAGATTGCATCGGAGATCGCGGGGCAGGTGCGGGATGAGTTGAGTCCGGCGGAGTTGAAGGACGCCGAGCGTGTGCGGCGGTCGGTGCTCGCTCGGCTGGC
>JAGVLZ010000152.1 GCA_020054055.1 Phycisphaerales bacterium | reverse complement strand
TGACTGGCCGGAGGGCGCGCAGTAGACGAAGTCAAAGAACGCCAGAACCTTGGTGATATCGGCGAAGTTCACGACATCGTTCTTGTCCGCGTCGCCGAGCAGGAGATGACCCGCGTCACCGAAGTTCGCGAGCACGTTCGTGATGTCCGCGAAGTTGACCGCACCGTCCGAGTTCGCGTCGCCGTAAGGAACCTCATTGCAGATCTGGAAGTGGAAGTCGAAGGATGGCGGGAACCCCACGACCGGCTGATTGGGCAACGAAGGATCGGGCAGGTCGCAGTCGAGCGTGGTCACCGGCGTGACCCGGTACTCGTACCCGCCCGGCATTCGATGGCCGAGTGACATCAGCACGGCGGTGCCGGGAGTGTTGAGCGATTCCGGGAAGTCGCTGGTGGCGTCGAACCACACGGCGCTCGGGTCCAGCAATCTCGCCTCGACGGTGAAGGCGCGCCCTGATGCTGGCATCCGCACCGGGCCGTACCAGCGGGCCGTGATGGGGAGATCGGTCTGCGCATCGTTTGGGTGGATCGGGTCAATCGGATCGAAGCCCGGGAACTTCGGGTTGAAATCGTCGGGATGCGGGAGGAAGGGAACGACGCCCGCGGCCCCGCCGCCGATGGAGGCCGCGGATTGCCGGGGGTTGTAGCCGAGCGCATCGTCGTTGAGAAATCGGATCTGGCCTGGATTGAAGTCAGGCAGGATCTCGATCGGGCTGCCCCACTGGTAGGTCGCCGGGTTGAGCGGTCCGATGGAGATGGTGCCATGGAGCGCGGGGGTTAATCTCGGCAGCGCAATGCCGTACTCGTCGTCGGCCATGCCCGCGCCATCGATGCGTTGGACCCAGATGCGCCCATTCATGGCGCCTTCAATCCGGATGTTCTCCGTCGAAGCGATAAGGGCCAGGAGCGGGGTCGGCCCAAGTTCTTCCGCAAGGATGCGCCCCGAGAATGCGCCCGTCCCGCCGTTGAGAGTTGTAGCGTTCACACGCCCGACGACCGACACGAAGGCGTCGAAGTCCGGGTTCCCCGGCACGTCGTTGGTCCCCGCGATGTCCGCGTTGATCTCCTTGGCGATGACTTCCTCGACCACGCCGTCGGCGTGGAGTTGGACCACGCTGCCAGGGCTTCCGATGACCCCGCTCGGGAAACTGACCTTGGAGATGCGTCCGAGTATCGGGTTCTCGCCGGTCCACGACTGCATGGTGACGTGGCCGAGGAGGCTGCCCGTGCCGCTGAGATTGATCGCGCTGTCGTAGTTGGGCTTCCCGATGTCCAAGTCCGAAAGCGGGTGCATCACGCATTCGATGGGGCCGGTGATGTTGGCCGCCTCTACGTCCGCAGAAAGAAAGTTCGCGCCGTGAACCCAGCCGAGCGCGCTGGTGCCGGGCGACCCTTCGAGCGACGGGGCAACGAAGACAAAGCCCTTACGCCCGCCTCCGAAAGGAGTCACTGCAATCTCCTGCACGTCACAGACAAGGGGGGTGAAAATGTCCCCAATGAAGACTTGGATGATGTGCTCGAACCCCACTTCGTCCGGGTAGGCAATGGGCCGGAGGATCTCGATCTTGCGGATGATGATCGTCGCGTTCGGGAAGGCGGGGTTCCGCTCGATGGTGAACCCGGTGGTAAGGAACCCGATCTCGGCACCATCCTCGTTCACGGAATGAAAGTTGATGTCGTACTCGAATGTCTCGTCGCCCAGGGGCGGGAGTTCGGTCACTTGCCAAGCCTGCGGGACGATCGGGGGGGTGGCGGAGATCGTGGGGCTCTGCCGGATGCAGATCGCTCCGGTCGGAACACACTGATTCTGACCGCGCGCGACCCCGCTAACCCCGAGAATCATCAGCGTCGAGAAGACCAGACTGAACAAGAGATTCCGTGTCATGGCATTGATTCCTTCTGCGTAAGAGGAGCGGAATCGCGCAGACACACAACACACCGCCCATTCCGGGAGCGGGCACAGCGCGAGCGATGCGGAGACCAACGAGGCCGAGAGGTGAATTCGAGGTGACCCCACCATCGAGGTATTCGAGTCGAAAGGCGTTGATGACCGTGCTGCTATCGCGCCAGCCGGTACCATGCGTAAAGCGCCGAGTGAAGCCCACCGCAAACTGCGAGTACCGCACGCCCTCCGTCCATTCGGCGAACCCGCCGGACGTATCGAAGAGGCCCCACGGCGACTGCGTGCCGGGGTACGACGCGACATCGGGGAGCGCCCACCTGCTGGACCCCGCGGCGCTCGACTGCCCGGTTCCAGGCGGTCCGTAGGTCGGTGGCGTGTCCGACGAGTTCGTCGCCAGCCAGTAGCCGGGCATCCCCTCGCCGTAGCGGTCGGGGTCAAAGTTGGCCGCCTTGATCCACTCATCCTCCGAGGGGATCCAGTAGGCGGCGCCCGGCGAACGTGACACCTGATCCGTCCACCCGCCGTCCGCTTCCTGAACAAAGGTCGTGCTGTCGTACGCGCCGCTCTCGAATGCTTCGGGATTTGTCGCCTTGCCGTTGTGCAGCCAGTTGGTGTACCGGGCCGCGAAGTGCCAGCCGATCTCGACCG
>JAGVLZ010000062.1 GCA_020054055.1 Phycisphaerales bacterium | reverse complement strand
GGTCGGCCGGGATGCCGTTCGACTCGAAGCCGAAGGTCAGATCGACATCGAGCGATGGCTCCGATGCCCAGCGTCCCTGCGCGGAGAGGGACCATCCCGGCGCGCTGGCCTGGAGGTTTGAGACTTCGCCGCCGTGCGGGCCGAAGCGGATGCGGCCCGAGACCTCGTCGAAGCGGACCTCGGAGCCGTTGCGGATGAGCGCGAGGGTGCGGGGTTCGATCCGGCCGCTGAACCTCGGCTCGTTCGGCGGGCCTTCGACGCGGGCTTCGAGCTCGAAGGATCCCCGGAAGTTCATCTCGTCGAGGACCTTCGCCAGACGCGGGCGGAGTTTGGTCGCGGCGGATCGAACGAGCGGAGACTCGAAGCGTCCGTCGTTCAGCATGATGGTGAGGTCGCCCTTTTCGCGTTCCGCGATCGCCCACGATCCCTGCGCGGCGATGTTCCCGGCCGGTCGTTCATCGAACTCGAGCACGGCGGAGAAATCATCGAAGGTGACGCGTTTCGAGTCGATCCGGGCGTCGCCCGCGAAGTCGATGATCGAGAATCGGCCGTCGAAGACCTCGACGGAAAATCGCTCGACATCGTCGAAGGCGAGAATGAAGTCGGTGCCGGTCTCGATCGGGATGAGTTCGATGCTTCCGCTGACATTGCCTTCGGGGAGATACTCGCCTCGGAGTCGGCGGAGGCGCTCGCCCTGCGCCGGATCGATGAGCGCGACGAGCGCTTCGACCGGCTCGCGGAGCGGGAGTCGGTCGAAGCGGACGTCGGCATCGACGGCGATGCTCGGTCGCGCGCGATCGGCCGCGAGGGTCGTGAAAAAGGTTCCGATCCCCATGCGGCCTTCGAGTTCGATGGCGTGGGCGTCTTCGTCGGTGACGACGAGATCTCCGGCGAGATCGGTGAGTTCGAGGCAACCGAGGCCGCCGATGCGGGAAGTCATCCCGGCGAGCGAGGCGTGGACCTCGAATCCGGTTGAAGCATCCGGTTTGGAGAAGATGCGGGTTGTGCCGTCCACGATTCCCGAGAGGCCGAGGGAGCGGACGAAGGATTGTGGGGTCTTTCCGGCGGCGTCCGGGTTGCGATCGGGGAGGGCGCGCATGAGGTCTTCATCGCAGGGAAGGTTCGCGGCGGCGACGCGCACGTCGTACAAGTCCGGGACTTCCGGGGGTGAGAGAGTGACATCCGCTTCGAGCGCGAGCGTCGATCGTCCTCGTCCGTTGAGGCGGGGGACGCGGAGGTGGACGTTGTCGTCGGTGATGCGGAGGCGCATGTCGTGGCCTGTGACGGGGTATGGAAACGCGGCGGAGAAGAGGCCGGCGTGATCCATGCTGACCGAGATGGTGGTGAGGTACTCCGATTCGGAACCGGCGGCTCTGCGGACAGCGACCTGGATATCGCAGACGCCGCCGAGCGAGTAGCCCTCGGGCGTTTCGCGGCCGTCGGCCTTGAACGCGGCCAGCGCGGATTCGCTGAAGAGGTACTCGAGGAGGTTCTTCCGTCTGGGGGGCACGGCGTCGCGCATGACCTGATCGACCGGCGCATCGACCACGGTGATGTCCACCTCAACCATTCCCTCATCGTTCGGCGGGGTGACGCGTCCCTGTGCGAGGAGTTTGGCGCCGGTCGGACCGACGCCGGTGATGCCGAGGATTCGCACCTCTTCCTCGTTGAAGACGATGGTGCCACGCATATTGGTGAAGGGGTAGGTGAACTTCTCGAAGGCTGCTTCGCCGTTCTCGAAGTCCAGGCGTCCGATGACGCTGAGCGGCGCCGGCTGGTCGCCCGTCGGCGCGGCGCGGCGGAGGGTGACCTCACCCGTGATGATCCCGTTTGGGCCGGAGAATCGCTTGAAGTTCCGCTTGACATAGAACGGAGCGAACGGAAGCAGGCGGGGCTGATCCTCGATGGTGAATCGTTCGGCGGTGATGTGGCAGGTGAGGGGCGAGCGGGCGGGGTCGTAGCCCTGGGTTTCCAGGTTGACGGCGCAGGGCAGGTCCTCGATGAGGCCACGGAGCGTGGCCTTCATCCCCTGCTGCTCGAAGCGAAGATCGCCCGAGACGTGACGCATGGCAAGGAGTGCGTCGGCGGTTCGCGGCTCGCCGACGGTTGCGGTGCGTATTCGTTCTTCTTCGCTTTCAGCGGGGACCGGGACATTCAGGCTGACGTCATTCAGGGTGAAGGAGACGACCGGGCCGTCTTTCGGGGTGTACGAGAGGGCCGTGCCCTGCACCTCGCCCGCGAGCGAGAGTTTGCTCCAGAACTCGCGCACTCGTTCCGGGACGGCGACGCGTTGCCATCGCGAGAGGTCGATGTGATCGAGCGTCATGAAGCCGGTGCGCTGCGCGAGATCGAAGGCGCCCTTTACTTTCAGCGGTTCGGGTGCGGCACCCGCGACGGCGGGCATCGATTCGGTGAGCTCGAACTCGTAGCGGGGCGAATCGATCCCCATGCGCGACAGGCGGCCGCCCACGCGCATGGACACGAGGGGGGTGTACCAGCCCGGGCCGTGCTCGCCGAAATCCAGCACCGCATCGATGAGGTCCATGGCCGGCACGAACGTCGGGGCGGCGCCCCCGGCGCGTGGGGTGAGTGCGGCGACGTTCAGGTTCAGTTCCCGATCCTGGCTGAGGCGGATGATGGGCCGGCGAGCGTAGATGCGCTCGACCGGGATCGTTCCCGAGAGCAGCCCGGACCATTTGGGGACCACCTCGAGCACCGGAACTTCGAGAAACGTTGCGGCGGTGCTGTCGATCCCCGGCGCGATGAGGCGGAGATTGCTGATAAGGATGAGTCCGCTCGGCGTCACCGAAACGCGGCGCGCCTCGGCCTTGCATCCGAGCGCGGATTCGATGCGGGGGAGGATGAGCCACGCGAGCACGCCGCTCTGTGTCACGATCGCGAGGCCGACGGCGATCACGGCGGCCACGCGGAGCGACCAACTGAGCACTCTGAACCACGGCGATCGCTTCGGCTTCGTCGAGGATCGATCGGGTTGAGGCGCGGCGGGTTCAGTCATGCCATGTCACTGGGACCGACGCATCTTCGGCTCCGGCGGGCGGGATCGCAATTCGATGACCGCGGGGCTATCGCGGCGGCATCGGCATCGCGGGCATGGGCTGGGCCGCGGGATTCGATCCCGGCTGTTCGGGCTTCGAGACCACGTCCGCGCGCGTCGGGCGGAGTTTTCCGAAGGAAGCGGCGTCGATGACGTAGTACCACTGGGCGAAGCGGTTGGAGAGCGATGCGGCGCGCTTCTTTCCGGCTTCGATCTTTGTCGCGCGCTCCGTGAGCGCGGCTTCGTATGCGACTTGGGCGGGGTCGTTCGGCGCATCGGCGGACGCGGGGGCTTCGCTGGGCGGCGCCTCCGGCT
>JAGVLZ010000219.1 GCA_020054055.1 Phycisphaerales bacterium | reverse complement strand
GTCTACGCCTGCCCGCACGACGCCGCCATCCGCGTGAACGCCTCCGAGTTCCTCACGGGCGGGCGCGGCTCGGAGCAGTCCGGCGTGCAGCGCGCACCTTCGTTCATCGTTTCCGCGCCACGCTCTACCACCACCATCGATCGTTCCACCGACTCGACCTGATGCTCATCGACCGCCACCATCGCCCCTGGTTCGCCGCCACGCTCATCCTGGGCGGCGGAGCGCTCGCGGCCTACATCTTCGACCCGCAGGCGCCGATGCAAGGCCGAGGCGGGGGGACGATCGCGGGGTTGACGCTGGGCATCGCGGCCTACGGAATCATGCTGTTCTGCGCCGCGCTGTCGGTCAAGCGCCGCGTGCCTCACTGGAAAATCGGCCCCGCGCGCGCGTGGCTCCGGGGGCACATCTGGCTCGGATTGCTCGCCGTCTGGCTCGTCGCGCTTCATGCGTCCTTCTCGCTCGGCGGGCCATTGACGGCGGTGCTGTGGGCACTGCTGGGCATCGTCACGGTCAGCGCGCTCTTCGGCATCATCCTCCAGCAACTCGTGCCGCGGCTCCTCCTTCACAGCGTGCCGGGCGAAACGCTCGCGCAGCAACTCGACCGGCAACTCTCGTACGTCAGCGAGCGACTCGCCGCGACCATCGTCGAGTACGCGGGATCGATCCACGCCGCCGCACCCGGCTGGAGCGCGCAGGCCGCCACCGTGTACGCCGAAAGGGAGAAAGCCGCCCTCGAATCGATCGCCGAGGGGAGCGCGGCGGCCACGGTCGCGCCGCCGGTCGATCACCGCGTCCACGACATGAACAAGCCCCCGTTCGGCGCCGAGCCGCTCCGCCGCTTTTATCACGAGTACATCATCCCGTTCCTCCAACCGACCCAACGGGTCTCGCCCCTCGCGAACGCCGGTCGCGCCGATTCGCTCTTTGTCGCGCTGCGCACCATGACCCCGCCGCACATCCATCCGGGCATCGACGAGGTGCGCGACCTCGTCACCCGCCGTCGGATGCTGCTCCGGCAGCGCGACCTGATGCGCATCCTCTTTGCATGGCTGCTCGTACACGTCCCGATGTCGTGGGGGCTGCTGTTGCTCGTCGGCGCTCACGCGATCTACGCCCTGCGATTCCTCCAGCACTGAGACTCCATCGTGAAAGACCCGCGCCCGCTCTCCGAACGATTCGACCTGACCTACGTCGGGAAGAAGCACCTCGCCGACCGCTGGATCGTGCTCCTCAGTTGGGGGGTCGTGTCGATCGGCCTGGCGTGGCTCGCGGTCGCCGCCATGCGCAGCGATGAAACTCCCTACACCTCCGGCCCGCTCACCCACGCTCACGCCATGTTCGCCGACAACTGCAACAAGTGCCACGCGGGCGAGGGGGGCACCGAGACCTTCTTCTCCTTCTATCGCAGGCCCGTCGAGGACGCCAAATGCCGCGAGTGCCATGTCGCCCCGGCTCACAATCATGCACAGTCCAAGTTCATCGGCGGAACTCTCAACATCGGCGGCACGCAGATCCTCACGTCCTCCAACTGCGCCTCGTGCCACGTCGAGCACCAGGGGGGCGACCATCGCCTGACCGCGATCCCGGACAGCGGGTGCGTTCAGTGCCACGCGGACCTCTCGGGCGCCGGCCGGGCTTCTCCGCATTTGCATGGCGTCATCACCCCTTCGGCCGGGAACGGGGGTGATCGCCCATGAGCCGCTTCATGCCCATCGCGGTCTGTGCCTCGATCGCGCTCGTTGCCTGCGTCGCGGCCCTCGCCACACGCCCGCCGACGACGGAGCCGCCCGTCGCCGATGCCGTTGAAAACTCGATCACTTCGTTCGCCACGGACCACCCGGAGTGGGCCGTGCTGCGGAACGATCGCCGCGACGCCACACCGATCCGATTCGGCCACGCGAAGCATCTGGATCGAACCCTGCTCGGCGCGCCGCCCGGTGGATTGCAGTGCGTCGTTTGTCACGCCCCCGAGCCGACCGGGCGTGCCATGCTGCCGATCTCCTTCGATGCCCACTGCCGCGAGTGCCACGCCGCCGACCTTGGCAATATCAACGTCGCTGAGGGGATCATCGCCGCCGAGATGACGCCGCACGGCTCGGTCGCGGAGATCGCGCTTGCGCTCGACCGCAAACTCGGAGAATGGGCGCGGCAGCAACCGGAAAAGTTTGCGATCACTCCCGATGCCGCGGAACCGACCGCGCCCGAACCTCCCGCCGAGGGGGTGCCGACCAAGGAGCGCCGGCGCGGGTCCGCCCGCGACAAGCCCAAAGCCGAGGTGCCCGCTTTCTCATCAATCGAGGAGCGCGACGCCTGGTTCACCCTACAGCGATCGGCCGCGCTCGAAACCCTTGCTTCAAGAAGCCGCTGCGGCTACTGCCACACCAACGCCATCCGCCCAGGCCCCGACGGGATTCATTTCGAGATTCCCCCGCCGAACGTCCCGGATCGCTGGCTCCCGCGCGCGCACTTCTCGCATTTGAGCCACGAGATGCTCCGCTGCAACGAATGCCACACCGCCAACGAGAGCCACGACACTTCGCACATCCTGCTTCCGACGATGGCGAGTTGCCGCGAATGCCACGCCCCGGCGGTCAACGGCTCGGGGGGCGCGCCCCACGATTGCGTCCTGTGCCACACCTATCACACGGACGCGCCCGCCTCGCAGGGGATGCGGGTTGTGGAAGACCTTCGGCGTAAGAGGTGAGCGGGGTCGGAACGCACCCTACTTCTTGTAGTAGTCGATGTTCACCTGCACATACGCCTGCCATTGAGCGGGAACATCCCCGTCTGGGAAGATCGCCCGCACCGGGCATTCGTCGACGCACAGGCCGCAGTCGATGCAGGTCGCGGGGTCGATGTTCAACTGCTTGGCGTCCTCGAACCCGGGCTCATCCTTCTTGGGATGGATGCAGTCGACCGGGCACACGCTGACGCAGGCGGTCTCTTTCGTCCCGATGCAGGGCTCGGCGATCACATGGGCCATGACATGCGCACTCCTTGCTCGCTGGACCTGCCGCCGCCGGGACGAGACCGACTCGAACCATCATCGACGATCACCCCCACCGACTCCAGCGTCTTCCCTAGGGGCGAGCGTCGATCCGGCACGCACCCGGCGCGACGAGGCCCGATAGATCTACGGCCCGTCCCGGTGGGGGGTTCCGCCCTCCGAACTCGGCGTCGCCCCGGATGCCCGACACGAGGGGTGCGGCCGAACCGCACCGAAACTTTCATTTCTTTTTCACGGATTCCGTTGACAGCCTACGACACATGTAGTATTGTTCTACGACATCGGTAGTAGGCAACCCCGGACACCCAGATGGCCAAACGACCCGTCGAACTCGGAGAAGCGGAACTCGCCGTCATGCGGGTGCTGTGGGATGAGGGGCCCCTCACCGTCCGCGACGTGATGACCCGCCTCCACGAGCGGGGCAGAGTTGTCGCCTACACCACCGTCCTCACTTTTCTCACCAGACTCGAGCAAAAAGGCGTCGTCGCCAGCAACAAGCGCGACACGGCCTATGTCTACCGCGCCCGGATCACACGCCAGAGCGTCAGCGCCTCCCGCATCCGCACCCTCGTCGACCAACTCTACGACGGCGCCGCCGCCCCGATGCTCCTGCAACTCATCGAAAACGAGCGGTTTTCTCTCGAAGAGATAGCGCAACTCCGCAAACTCATCGACGACCTGGATTCACGGAACGAATCCTGATCGCCCTCGCCAATCCGACGCCGAACGGACCCCGCCCAGACGGAGCACGCAGATGGGAACCGATCCGATCATCCAGCATCTGGCCGAGTCGCTCTGGATCGGCGGGCTCGCCGCGACGCCACTGGCAATCCTCGTCGGCTGCGTCTGCCGATGGAAAACGCTCCGCCCGGCAACCCGGCACATGCTCTGGTTCGCCGTCCTCGCCTCCTTCGTCAGCCCCGCGATCGGCGCGTGGGTCTGGACCCCCCACTGGTTCCGCTCGGATCGTTTGATCGCGGTCGCCGATTCGGTGCTCGCGGACCGGCAGGCGGACAATCGTGCCCAACCGAGTTCGCCCGCGCTCGCGCACCGCGAGGATCTGATGGGGCCGAGCGACTGGGCGAAGACGAGCCAGCCGGCGCAGTCTCCCGACGCGACGGCACCCAACTCCCCCGATCACGCGCCATTGCGATTCGATGTCCCCCTCGATGGTGAGGTTGCGGCTGGGCAGATGACCATTGCCGCTCCTGTCACCTCCGCCCGCGCCGAGCTCCACGCGGCCCCGACTCCCCGCCCGCTGCCCACCGCTCAAGCCGACAAGCCCGCGACCCGCTCC
>JAGVLZ010000023.1 GCA_020054055.1 Phycisphaerales bacterium | reverse complement strand
GCGCATGGAAAGCGTCGCTTCGCCGATCAGCCCGCGTTCGAGCGTCACCGCCACGTCGCGCGGCACGCGCGTTCCTTCCACGATCGAGAGTTCGACGATGACGCCGCCGCGCGGGTCCGCTTCCGACCTGATCGCGCGGATCGAACCGATCTCCACACCGTTGAGCGTCACGCGCGAGGCGGTGCTCAGCCCCGAGGCGTCCGAGATCTGGAGGTACGCGGCGTAGTGCTTGACGCGCGAGCCGGTGATCTCGCCGAACCTCAGCAGCAGTACCGCGACGCCGAGCAGTCCGACGAGCACGGTCAGCCCGACAAAGAACTCACCAACCGCCTTGTTCACGCTCCCGCCTCCTTGCGCCGGCGGAGCACACCAGATGGCTCATCGTGCCGGAACTTGTCCATCTCTTCCTCGGCTGTCCCGGTGATGAAGTGCTGCACATGGGGGACCTCGGATGCCGTGATCTCTTCCGGCGTGCCATCCACGATCAGTTGCCCCTCGAAGAGCATGACCACGCGGTCCGCGACTTTGCGCATGCAGGCGAGGTCATGGGTCACGACGATGCCCGTCATTCCGGTTTCCTTCTTGAGTTTGACGATCAGGTCGCTGATGCCGGCGGAGCGGATGGGGTCGAGTCCGGTCGTCGGCTCATCGTAGAGCATGAGGCGGGGCCCCTGGATGATCGCCCGCGCGAGGGCCGCGCGCCGCTGCTGCCCGCCCGACAGTTGCGCGGGGAACTTTTTTTCGACGCCGACCAGGTCCACGACCGCGAGGACCTCCTTGACGCGCTCCCGGCGTTCATCGGGGGCGAGCGACTCGTGCTCGACGAGGGGGAACTCCAGGTTTTCGGTGATGGTCATGGAGTCGAAAAGGGCGGACAACTGGAAGAGGAACCCCAGGTCCTTCCGCATGGGGATCAGGTCGCGCTCGGAGAGGCGGTCGATCCGCTTGCCCTCGTAGCGGACCTCGCCCGAGTCGGGGCGGAGCAGTCCGGCGATGTGCTTGAGGATGACGGACTTTCCCGAGCCGGAGGGGCCGAGGACCACGGTTGTTTTGCCTCGCTGGAAGGCGATGTCGATGCCGCGAAGCACCTTCTGACGGCCGAAGGACTTGTGGACGCCGACGAGTTCGACGATCGCGCCGCCCCCGCCCGGCTGGGGAGTCTCTTGTGTCTTCCATGACTCGCTCAAGCCGACGGTGGACATCGCCCACTATCATCCCGTCGATGACCGACTTTGGCGAACGCAGCCTGATTCATCGTGGAAAGAAGTTCGACATCGAGATGGTCCGGTACCAGACGGCCGGGGGGCGGACCATCGAGCGCGAGATGGTGCGCCATCCGGGGGCGGTGTGCATCCTGCCCATTCTCGAAGAAAAGGGGGTTGCCCCGCGGGTCGTGTTCATCCGCAACCGCCGATTCACGCTCGGTCGGGAACTTCTGGAACTGCCCGCCGGGACCCTGGAGGCGGGAGAAGACCCAGCGGTCTGCGCCGGGCGCGAGTTGATCGAGGAGACGGGCTATCGGGCGGCCACGATCATCCCGCTCGGATCCTTCTTCACGACCCCCGGTATGACCGATGAACGGATGCACGCCTTCGCGGCGACGGGGCTGACCCATGTGGGCCAGCGACTGGAAGAGGACGAGCGGATTCGCGTGGAGTTGGCGCCGGGCGCGGGAGCGATGGCGCTGATCGACCGCGGCGAGTTGCAGGATGCCAAGTCGATGGTCACGCTTGTATTGGGTCAACGGAAGGGATTGCTCGGATCGCCATGACGCCGGCCCGCAATCACGACCCATTTGATTCGGACGGCCAGGCCGGTACGTCAGGCGGCAACGGCCGTTTCGCCAGGTTCTTCGCACGGGTCTTCGAGAACCCCGACAACCCGCTCGGCTGGTCGCTCAAGGTCTTCACCGCGTCGGGGATCGCGGTGCGGGTTCATCTCTTCACGATCATCTTCGTGCTCGTCGAACTTTTGTGGTCGATCCCGCAGAAGAACATCGGCATCGGCTTCATGGCCATCGCGATGACCTGCCTGATGCTCCTCGTGATGCTGCACGAGTTCGGGCATTGCTTCGCCTGTCGGTACGCGGGGGGATCGGCGGATCGGATCGTGATGCTGCCGATCGGCGGGCTGGCGCTGTGTCGGCCGCCGGAGCATTGGCGGGCGCACCTCATCACGACCGCCGGGGGGCCGCTGGTGAACTTGGCGATCCTGCCCCTTACCTGCGTGACGCTGTGGTTCGCGGGGCTTTCGTCGGTGATCGTCTTCAACCCCTTTGCAGCATCGCTCGTCTTGACCGATCCGGCGTTCCACTCGTCGAGCACGTTTCTCTTCTGGGTCAAGGTCGCTCTCTGGTGGGCGCACTTCGTGAACATCGTCCTGCTCGGGTTCAACGTGCTGATCCCGGCCTACCCGATGGACGGCGGGCGGCTGCTGCAGTCGGCGCTTTGGAGCCGCATGGGCCACGACCGGGCAACGGAAGTCACGATCTACGTCGGCTTCGTCGTGTCCGGTGCGCTTGGTGTCTTTGGGATCGCGTCCAACGAGTCCATTCTCGTGGTGATCGCGGCCTTTTCTCTGTGGACTTGTTGGGTCGAACGGAAGCGTCTGCGGGGCGAGGTCGAACTGGGTTCCTCCGACTTTGCGCTCGGCACGGCCCTCGGCCCCGCCGAAGACCTCGAAGACCCCTGGACCATCCGCAAGCGCGCGAAGCAGCGCCGTGCCCTTGCGCAAGAGCAGCGCGAACTCGACCGCATCCTCGAGAAGATCAACGCGACGGGGATGTCCAGCCTCACTCGGAGGGAAAAGAAAACTCTGAAGATCGCGACGGAGCGGAAGCGGAAGGCGGATCGCGGGGGCTAGGCCGCAAGCAATCCTCTACAATCCCGCCCGGCTTCGAGTCACACGGGAAACGACGAACCTCATGGGCATCTACGACCGCGACTACGCGCGAGCGGGGCAGACAGGCGGACGCTCGGGCGGCCTCCTGCCTCATGGCGTGCGCTCGCTCACCTTCGTTCATTGGGTCATCATCCTGAATGTCGCGGTGTTCGTGATCGACGCGCTGGTGATGGCGCGCGGCGTGGTCATGCCCGTACACATGGGCGACCGATTCATTGACGGGCTGGACCCAACTCAGATCCAGGTGGAGGTGCAGCGTCCGCCGCCGCGACCCGCTTCCGGTTCGCCCGCCTTGTTTTCAGTGCCCATCCGCGACGTCGCTTCAAAGCAGATGGTCGGTGAACGGCGGTACCAATGGATGCCGCCACTCCAGGCAGTCGGGCATTTCTCGACCGCCAAGGCTTTCTTCGGGTTGGAGGTCTGGCGCTTCGTCACCTTTCAGTTCCTGCACGCCGATTCGACGCACCTGCTCTTCAACATGATGGGGCTTTTTTTCTTCGGCCCGCTGGTCGAGCAACGCTTGCGATCACGGCGGCGGACGTGGGCCTATTACCTCGTCTGCGGCATCTGCGGGGCCGCGCTCTACCTCACGCTCAACACCGCGGGCTACCTCTTCAGCGCGCAGGTGCCGGGGTTCCTGTTTCAGGACATGCACACGCCGTTGATCGGTGCGTCTGCGGGGGTCTTCGGCGTCCTGATGGCATCGGCGTTCATCGCGGGCGACGCGACGATGCTGGTCTTCTTCGTCCTCCCCATGAAGATCCGCACCGGGGCGTACCTCATGTGCGCGCTCGCCGCGTTCAATCTGCTCATGGGCGGCGCCAACGCCGGGGGGGACGCCGCGCACATCGGCGGCGCGATCGCGGGATTCTTCTTCATCCGCAATATGCACCTGCTCAAGGACTTTTTCGAGGTGTTCGGCCCGTCGAAGTCGCCCGGCGGCCAGGGTGTTTTCCGGCCAATCGGCGCTGGGGTGAATCAGGCGCAAGTCGACGCGATCCTCGACAAGGTCCGGGACCAAGGGATGCACAGCCTCACCCCGGCCGAGCAGGCGCTGCTTCGCCGGGCGACGCGGGAGAAGCGGGGGGGATGAGTTTTCAGCCCGAAGGAACGGCTGGCGCGGCGCGCTCGGTTACTCTCTTGCCTTGCCCACGGTTTTCGTTCATCTCAACGGCCAACTCGTCGAGTCGTCCCGCGCGAACGTCTCGGTCTTCGATCGCGGCTTCCTATTCGGCGACGGGGTGTACGAGGGGGTCCGCACCACGGCCGACGCATCGGGGAAGCCGCGCGTCATCGGGCTGGG
>JAGVLZ010000072.1 GCA_020054055.1 Phycisphaerales bacterium | reverse complement strand
TGCCGCGCCGCCCCGTTCCGCGCGGGCGAGCGCTTCGCTGGCCTCCGCGAGGAGCGTCAGGCGGCCGCCGTAGGTGCGATGAAGGTTCTCCTGGGTGAAGACCTGGGCGACGGGGCCGGCGGCGACGATGCGCATGTTCATCAGCATGACTTCGTCAAAGTATTCGGACACGGTCGGGAGATCGTGGTGGACGCAGACGACGGTCTTGCGCTCATTCTTCAGTTCGCGGAGCAGTTCGACGATGGCGCGCTCGGTCGAAGCGTCGACGCCGGCGAATGGCTCGTCCATGAAGTACAGGTGGGCCTCCTGCGCGAGCGCTCGGGCGAGGAAGACCCGCTGCTGCTGCCCCCCCGAGAGTTGGCTGATCTGTCGGTAGGCGTAGTCCGCCATGCCGACGCGTGCGAGGCAATCGAGCGCGGCCGTCTTGTGCGCGCGGGAAACCGGGCGGCACCAGCCGATCATGCCATAGCGGCCCATCGCGGCGACATCGAGCGCGGAGACCGGGAAATCCCAATCGACGCTCTCGCGCTGCGGGACGTAGCCGATGCGCTTGCGAACGGATGCATACGGCTCGCCCCAGAATCGCACGACGCCCGAGGCGAGCGGCACGAGGCCGAGCGCCGCCTTGATGAAGGTGCTCTTGCCCGCGCCGTTCGGGCCGACGATGGCGATGAGCGAGCCCGGGCGCGCGTCGTAATCGACATCCCAGAGCACCGGCTTGCGGTCGTAGGCGACCGTCATCGCGTGTACGGAGAGCGGGCTCTGGGGCGAATGCTCGGGACGATCGGCGAGGGATCGCGAACGTTGAAGCGAGCGGAAGATCGCGTTCACTGGTTCCCCCACGCGCCCCATGCGCCGACGGCGGCGAAGGCGAGAAGAAAGGCCCCCGCCATCGCCCAACGCGATGCGGCGAGTCGAACTCCCCAACGCATCTTTTCGATGCCAAACTCTGGGAACATGCAGTAGAGCGCCGCCTTGAGGACGAACGCCGCCCCAAGGATCGTGAGGACCCACCCCGTCCAATCTTCCGTCCCCGCGAGCGCGAGGAGGATGGCGCCGGGGAGCGCGTGGAGCGAGGCGTACAGAGCGACGCCCGCGTGACCCTGTGCCGCGAGCCAGGCGACGTAGTCTTTCCAAATCTGCGGTCGCAGCGTGTGCGACAGGCCGACCGCGCCGAAGATCGCGAGCGCGAAGATGTGGCCGGGGTGAGTCATGGGCGACCCTTCGCGTCGTTGGAGTTCAGGCGGCCGCTCATGCCGCGCTCGGGGGCTTGCCCGCCGAGCGCGCGGGTGATGGTGGTGACGTTATGGTCGATCATGCCGATGTAGGTGCCCTCGTAGGCGCCCGCCTTGCCCATGGCGTCGGAGAAGAGTTGCCCGCCGATGGCGACGGCGTGGCCCTTGGCGTTGGCGCCCTCGATGAGCGCTTCGATGTTGCGCGATGAGACGGTCGATTCGACGAAGACCGCGGCGATTTTCCGTTCGACCAGCAGATTCACGAGGCGCTGGATGTCCTGCACGCCTGCCTCGGACTCGGTCGAGATGCCCTGGATGCCGACGACCTCGAAATCAAACCGTCGGCCGAAGTAGTTGAAGGCATCGTGCGCGGTCACAAGGACGCGCTGCGCCTTGGGGACCGAAGCGAGGGCCTTGTCCGCGTAGGTGTTCAGCGCGTCGAGTTGGGCCGCGTAGGCCGAGGCGTTCTGCGTGTAGGCGTCCTTGCCCGCCGGGTCGGCCTCGATAAGTTTCGTCTCGATCACGCGGACCGCCTGGGTCCACGCGGTGGGGTCCATCCACACATGAGGGTCGTACAAGCCGTGGAACTCCGCGGGCTCGAGGAGAAACTTCTCGTCGAGCAACTCGGTGACGGCGTGGACCTTCTTCCCCGAAGTGGCGATGCGGACGAGCGCATCGGTCATGCGTCCTTCGAGGAGCAGGCCGTTGTAGAAAACGATGTCCGCGGAGGCGAGGGTTGCCATGTCGGTTCGCGTGGGCTTGTAGAGGTGCGGATCGACTCCCTCGCCCATGAGGCTCTCGACCTGCGCCCGGCCGCCCGCGACGTTCTTGACGATGTCCGCGATCATGCCGACGGTCGCGACGGCTTTGAGGGGCTGAGTGGCGGGCTGGGATGCGGAGCAGGCGGGCGAAAGGCGCCACGCGGCCAGGGCCAGGAGCGCGAACGATGCAAGGTAGTTGGGGTTCGTGCGGAGACTCATGCTGTTCACTCCGTGCCGGGCCGGGGCGCGGCTCGCGCGGTAGCGTCGGCTACCGGATTGGATTGTAGCCCAGGCTACATCGCCGGGCGCGGGGGCTTTAATGACGAAAGGAGACGCCGACGAAGACGCCGAGATCCTCGGCATCATCGGTCAGCCCGATCTGAACTCCGGTGTCGAGTTGGATGTCGGGAGTGACGACGATCGTCAGCCCAATGTTGAATAATGCTCGATAGTTGCTCGCCGCGTCGGTCCCGGCGATTCCGAAATACTCGACGTAGACGCCGACGGGGCCGAAGAGGCCCCGGCCGAGCGTCGCCGAGTGAACAAAGTCGAGTTCGTATCCGTCGTCCGCCTCGTCGCGGACGATGTCGAACTCCGCCATGAGCCCGAGCGAGAACTCGGCCGGGAGCGCGGCGGCGAAGGGGATAATCAGGCCGCCTTCGACGCGGTCGTTCGTGATCGAATCATCGCCTGTCGGGAACTTGACGAAGGGCATGAGCGCGAGCGCCGTGTCGCCCGAATCGTTCCCCCAGAGATTCCACTTCACTCGGAGTTGCGTGTCGCCGAAGCCCGACGAATCCTCCTCGCCTTCGACTTGCAATCGCTCGTAGGGAGACAGCATCAACTGAGCATCGAGATTGTTGAGCAGCCCGACCTTGAGATTCATCGGGGCGTAGGCGAAGGCATCCTCTCGCGGGCCGCCGTCATCGCGTGAGAACTCGATGAAACTCATCTCGACCTGGACGTGCCCGGCATCGACGGTGTAGGCGCTCTCGGTCGCGTCGGGGCGGTCGGTGCTCATCTCGCGCATCAACTCTCGCGGCGTCGGGTTGAGGAGCGAGTAGGCGGATTTGTCCGTTTCCGCCGAGGCGGAACCCCAGGCGATGAGCGCGGGCACGAGGGCGGTGAGGGGGCGGCCCGATGGATACACCTGTAGCATAGGCTACAGTGTAGCATCGGCTACTGACTCGGTCCAATGGGCAAGGGGCCCGGATCGGACAGGCCGCTCAGGGGACGCGCGATGTCGGATCGGCCACCCCGGCGTCCCGGAACCCGTTGCGCCGGATCAGGCACGAATCGCAGCGGCCGCAGGCGCGCCCCGCCGGGTCGGGGTCGTAGCAGGAATGGGTCAGCGAAAAATCGACGCCCAGCGCGCTGCCGAGCCGGATGATCTCGGGTTTCGGAAGTTCCATCAGCGGAGTGTGGATGCGCAGCGGCGACCCCTCGACGCCGGCTTTGGTCGCGAGGCGCGCGGTGCGCTCAAACGAGCGGATGAACTCGGGACGGCAGTCGGGATAGCCGGAGTAGTCGACCGCGTTCACGCCGATGAAGAGGTCCTGTGCGCGAAGAACCTCCGCGAACGCCGCGGCGAGCGAAAGGAAGATGAGGTTCCGCGCGGGAACATAGGTGATCGGGATGCCGTGAGTCATCGCAAAGTCATCGCGGTCCTTCGGGACGGCGATGTCGGCGGTCAGCGCCGAGCCGCCGAAGAGGCGGAGGTCGAGCCGTTCCACCACATGCGAGGCGGCGCCGAGATGTCTCGCGACGCGCTTCGCGGCGTCGAGTTCCTGCCGGTGGCGCTGGCCGTAGTCGAAGGTAAGCGCGTGACAAAGGAAACCCTCGCTCCGTGCGATGGCGAGCGTGGTGGCGCTGTCGAGACCCCCCGAGAGGAGAATCACCGCAGAGCGCTTCGGCGGGTGAGGATCGGTCATCGCGCCTCACTTTTTCGCGATGGAGATGCCCATCGCGTGAACGACGAGCACCTTGTCGTCAGACTGCGCGACTTTCCCGACCACGATCAGATCGGAAAGGCCCCTGATCCACCCTACTCCGCTCAGTCCGGCTTTCAGCAGCGCGCCGGACGCATCGACCACACGCACCGTGGCGGAGTGGGCCGCGATGTCCTCGGCCGATTCGCAGCAATAATCCCAGGGCATCTCGCACATGTCGCCCGGATTGTCCGAGCAGGCGGGGATGTCCGGCCCGACGATCGTGAGCACGGCTCGGCCTTCGACGAATGGGTCGGGCGCGCCGCCCACGCGGCCCTGAATCGTCACCGTCTCGCCGACGCTGGCCTTGCCTTTCAGTGCCTCGACGGGCTTCGCGCC
>JAGVLZ010000132.1 GCA_020054055.1 Phycisphaerales bacterium | reverse complement strand
TCGACATGGCCTCCGCGCTGCGGTCGATCCGCGCTGACCTGAGCGATTGCGGCAGCGCCTTTGGCGAAGGCCTCGGCCTCATCGCATGGACCTGCGACGACTTCAAGGGAACCACCAGGAACGGCGATCGCTCGAAACTTTCCATCTCAGTCTCGAACGCGACCTTCCGCGACGGCGTTGAGCGCGGCCTCGCTCTCGCCCGGTCCGCCAATATCGCGCGCACACTCAGCCACACGCCGCCGAACATCTGCACCCCCGCCTACATCGCCGCGAAAGCGCTGAAGATGGCCCGGGACACGGGCCTCCGCTGCACGGTGATGAAGGGGGATCAACTCGAAAAAGAGCGCTTCACCGGGCTCATCAACGTCGGCAAGGCGAGCGAGAACAAGCCCTGCATGATCCGCTTCGAGTATCGACCCAAGGGGGCCGCGAAGAATGCGAAGCCCGCCGTCCTCATCGGCAAGACGATGACGTACGACTCCGGCGGGCTCTCGCTCAAGATCAACAACTCGATGCGCGGCATGAAGCGCGACAAGGACGGCGGGTGCGCCGTCTTCGGCGCCATGCACGCCATCGCCACCGTCATCAAGCCCAGGCGCCCCGTCGTCGCCTTCCTCGCCGTCGCGGAGAACTCAGTCAGCGACGAGGCCTACCGCCCCGACGACATCATCACCTACCGCAACGGCGTGACGGTCGAAGTGACCAACACCGACGCCGAGGGGCGCCTGGTCCTCGCCGACGCCCTGTGCTACGCCTGCGAGAAGGAAGACCCCGCCTTCATCGTCGATCTTGCGACGCTCACCGGCGGCGTGGTCGTCGCGCTCGGCTCGACCTTCGCGGGGATGTGGTGCGATGATGATGCGCTGCGCGCGAAGATCGACGCCGCGAGCGCACAGAGCGGGGAGCGCGTCTGGCGACTCCCCCATCACGATGAATACCGCGAGATGATGAAGTCCGACATCGCCGACATCATCAACTCCAACCCCGAGCGCAAGGCCCACCCCATCCAGGGCGCGGCGTTCCTCACCTACTTCGTCGATCCGAAGGTGCCGTGGTGCCACCTGGATATCGCGGGCGTCCACGCGACCGAGGGGGGCGACAAGGGGCCGTTCGTCAAGAATGCTTCGACGGGGTGGGGGGTGAGGCTCCTTGCCGAGATGCTCGATGCGATGTGAGTCAGTCGCGCACGAATCGCCAAGATGAAGGGGCCTGCGGCGAAGGCGATCCTCGCAGCGAGGTGAGGCGTTTCGGTGTGCCGAGGCTGAGGTGCAGAACGGTCGGAGTCAGTTCGCGGATCGTGCAGGGCCATTCCTCGATTTTGGTGATGGTGCCCCGGTGATCCGAGAGTTCTCCCTCGAAGTCGAGGTAGAGGCGGCGGTGGTCGGGCAGCCGGGTGGCGTCGAAGGCGTGACCGTCCTCATTCGGTCGCTGAGTGAGGCGGAAGGTGATCAAGTTCCGATCGTCGGGTTCACCGACGCCCAAGGCGTCGATAAGCCAGTCGTAGTGCCACGAGCCGTCGGGGAGGTCGTGGCGTAGGAGGACGGAGCGGGGCATGGGGGGAGGGTAGGGGGTTCGGGGTTCAGGGTTCAGGGTTCAGGGTTCAGGTATTTCGACTCCCTATTCCCCACTCCCTATTCCCTTCTGCTTGTCTTTCTCAGTGCTCTCCGTGACTCTGCGGTGAATGACTTTGCCTTTAGACTGGTGATGGCCGATGATCTCGGGTCGGAATCAATGGAGAAATGGCATGGAACTTCGCCTGGCGGTTGGTGTGATGGTGATGTTGGTCGGTGCGGTGGTTGGCGGGTGCAAGAGCAACGCGCAGCGTGGCGCGGGGGCGGGTCCGCGTCAGCCGCACATGATGGCGGCGTCGGGGGATC
This sequence comes from Phycisphaerales bacterium, assembly GCA_020054055.1. Lineage (GTDB taxonomy): Bacteria > Planctomycetota > Phycisphaerae > Phycisphaerales > UBA1924 > JAEUIV01. Next base: position 2,039 of record JAGVLZ010000132.1, on the reverse strand, counting down.
GCGCGCTCGCGACGGGGGACTTTGCGACCGCGGAAGCGGAGTACGCGCAGGTGGTGGCGGAACAGCCCTGGAATGCTCGGGCGCGGCTGCAATACGGGAAGGCGCTGCTGGGGGTCGATAAGCCACGGCAGGCGCGCGAGGAGTTGGAAAAGGCCTACACCACACTGCCGAAGGATGATGAGGTGATCTACACGCTGGGCGAGGCGATGGGGCGGAGCGGGGAGTACGAATCGGGCGTGCGGCTGCTGCAGACGATCGCGGAGGAGCGGCGTCGTCCGACGGATTGGCTGCGGCTGGGGCGGTATGCGCAGCGGGCGAAAGATTACGACACGGCGGAGAAGTCGTACCTCGCGGCGGCGCTGGGGGATGGCGGTCTGCACGCCGAGTACCAGATGGCGCTGTACGGGTTCTACATGGAGATCGGGGACGAGACGAAGGCGGTGGAGCGGCTGGCGATGGCGTACTGGCTTGAGCCGCACAACGATGAGTTCGCGGCGAAGATCCGCGATCACGGGCATCAGGCGAACGCGGCGTTCGCGAGGAGGCCGATGGAGCAGGCGTCGGAGCGGGTGCCAGAGCCGATGATTATCCGGGATGGCCGATAATCGCTGCCAAACGCGGTTCTATGGCCGCTTGACACATGTGAGGCTGTATTCTACACTTCATCCGGATAAACGGATGAAGCGATCCACCGCGTCAACCCACCTCACCGAACGGCTGGCGGCTCTTTCCGAGACGCTGCGCTTGCGGATCTGTCGCCTTTTGGAGGCGCACGAGTTGACGGTGGGGGAGGTGGCGAAGGTCGCCCAGTTGCCGCAGTCCACGGTGAGTCGGCACCTGAAGGTGCTGAGCGACGCGGGTTTTTTGCAGCGGCGGGCCGACGGGACGGCGACGTATTACCGGCTGGTGTTGGATGACATCGATCCGGCGGGGCGGCAGTTGTGGCAGACCATCTCAGCGCAACTGGCGGGTGATGTGGGTGTTGAGGATGACTCACGCCGAGTGAAAGCGGTGCTTGCCGAGCGGTCGACCGACAGTGTGTCGTTCTTCGGGCGCGTCGCGGGGGAATGGGACGCGGTGCGTCAGGCGCTTTTCGGGGGCGAGTTCACCGCGCGGGGATTGCTCGGATTTTTGCCGCCCGATTGGGTTGTGGCGGACCTCGGGTGCGGGACGGGGAACGGTGCGGAGTTGATCGCGCCGTATGTGAAGGAAGTGATCGCGGTGGATCAATCGCGGCCGATGCTTGATGCGGCGAAGAAGCGGATGGTGGGCGTATCGAACGTGCGGTTCGTGGATGGGCCGATCGAGGCGCTGCCGCTGGAGGATGCGTCGGTGGATGCGACGATGGCGCTGATGGTGCTGCACCATGTGGTGGAGCCCGGGGAGGCGATGGGGGAGATGCGTCGGGTGATCCGGCCGGGCGGGACGGCGCTGATCGTGGACATGTTCGAGCACCATCGGGGGGAGTACAAGCACACGATGGGGCATCGGCACCTTGGGTTCTCGGCGGCGGGGATGAAGGGGCTGATGACGGGGGCGGGGTTTGCGGACGTTCGGGTTTTGCCATTGCGGATGGAGGCGGAGTCGAAGGGGCCGGGGTTGTTTGTTGCGACGGGGAGAGTGGGAAAAAGTGGAAAGTGGACAGTGGACAGTGGAAATGAAGGATGAATTCGAGGCCGATACTCGGTACTCGGCACTCAGTACTCGGCACTCAGAACTCAGGACTTACCAGACTCAAAGGAGCGACAGCGTGACGACCGCAGCACCATCGAAATCAACAACCAGCAAGATTTTCCTGACGACGGGGCTTCCCCTGACGTGCGATCTTTCGTCGAAGGTTCGGGACATGAGCCTGGCGGAGTTCGGGCGCAAGGAGATCGAACTCGCGGAGCACGAGATGCCGGGGTTGATGTCCTGCCGCGAGGAGTTCGGGGCGAAGCAGCCGTTGAAGGGGGCTCGGATCATGGGCTCGCTGCACAACACGATCCAGACGGCGGTGCTGGCGGAGACCTTGCAGGACCTCGGCGCCGATGTGCGTT
>JAGVLZ010000261.1 GCA_020054055.1 Phycisphaerales bacterium | reverse complement strand
CTCTTCCGATCTCAACTCCCCGTCGCAACCCTCGGCCTCGTCCTCCTCGCCCTCGGCATCGCCTCGATCGTCGAACGCGCTCCGGGCCCGGACTTCGGCGGCGTCCTCAACGACGCCGAAGCCCTCATCTCGAAGCAGGAACCCGCCACCGCCCTCGCCATCCTCAACGGCCCCATCGTCGACGCCATCGGCAAGTCCGCCGCCGCCGACGCCGAAACACTCGCACGATTCCACGCCCTCCGCGGCGAATCCCTCTTCCTCGCCCACCGCGAGCGCCGCGTCGAACGCGCCGCGATGAACACCCCGGAGGGGATCGCCAACAACACCAACACCCTCGCCGAACTTGAGAAGGCCGAGTACTACGACAAGTCCCAACTCACGCCGCGAAGATTGGCCTTCATCGCCGAGACGCTCATCGACCTCAACCGCATCGAAGAGGCCGTCGAGCACCTCAAGCACATCCCCGCCGCCGAGTCGGACCGCCGCCGCCGACTCTACAAGCGCATCATCACCCAGGACCTCGCGGGCACCCCGGCGCAGCGTGCCCGCGCCCTCGAAGGGCTGAAACTCCTGCGAGAGGACCTCGACCTGCCCCAATCCGACCGCGTCTGGGCCATCACGAGGCAGCAGCGCGCCGCCATCGAGCGGGGCGAGGCGACACGCGTGATCGACGAAGTCCTCCCCGAACTCCAGCGCCTGGATGACCCCAACTCCTCCGAAGCCGCCGACCTCCACCTCCTCCTGGGCGATGCCTACCTCGAAACGGGAGAGATGGAGCAGGCTCGGAATCACCTCACACTTGCCGAGGCGATCCTTTCCCCAGGCGACGAACGCCGCGGCGAGATCGACGAGAGCCTCGCGCGCATCGCGCAGTACAAGGGGGAGATCGAAGAGGCCCGCGACCGCTTCGCTTCGGTCGTCGAACGATTCCCCGGTGGCGAATCGCACGCCGAGGCGCTCCTCGGCCTGGGCGAGACCGAAGCGGACCTGGGACACCCCGACGAGTCGCTCGCCGCATACGCCGCCCTCGTCGATGGGCTCCATCAGAACGGCCGCGCCGGCTCGATCACACCGGAGCGCGCCGAGTCGAGCATGGAGCAGCGCCACCGCATCCGCTCCGCCGCGGGGGACCTCGACACCGCGCTCGCTTACGCCGAACTGATCGTCCACGCCTATCGCGGCGATTCGGCCCCCGCCTCCGCGCTGCTCCGGCTCGCCGAGACGCACCGGGACATCGCCTCCACACTCGTCGGCGGAATCACCACGGACGACGAGTACGAATCCGCGGGCCGACTCTCCCTCCTCGACCCCGCGATCGTTGAAGCCGCGCGCATCCACCTCGCCAAGGCCGGCGTCGCCTACGAAAAGCACGTCCGCGCCTCCATCGTCGCCTCCCCCGAAGAGGCCTCCGTCTCGCTCTGGAACGCCGCCGATTCCTTCGACCGCGCGGGTGAACAGCAGGAGGCCGTCCGACTCTTCACCGAATACGCCCACAACCGACAGCAGAGCCCCAAGCAACTCGAATCGAAGTACCGCCTCGGCCGCTGCTTCCAGGCCCTCAACGAGTACACCACCGCCATCTCTCTCTTCGAAGAGGTCGTCCGGGCGAACCCCGGCTCGGACGAGGCCTTCCGCTCCTACGTCCCCCTCGCGCAGTGCTACCTCCTCGCATCCAACGACGCGGATTCGGAAAAAGCCGAGGCGCTGCTGCTGCAAGTCCTCGACGGCCGCCTCTTCAAGCCCGACGCCCCGCAGTTCAAGCGCGCCCTCCTCGAACTCGGGCAACTCTATCTCCGCGTCGGCCGATTCCCGGAATCCATCGCGCGCCTGACGGAAGCCCTCGACCGATACCCGGACACCCCGGAGGAAACACGCCTCCGCTTCGACCTCGCCGATGCCAACCGCCTCTCAGCCGCCCAGATCGACCGCCAACTCAAGGAGGCGATGCCCGTCTCCGAACGCGCAGAACTCGAACGTCTCCGCAACGATCGCCTCAAGGCCGCCCTCGACCTCTACGAGCAGGTCCGCGCCCGCCTCGACGGCTCCGACCCCACGAAACTCACCGCCCTCCAACGCATCATCCTCCGCAACTCCATCCTCTACCGCGGCGACTGCGCCTTTGACCTCGGCGACTACGAACTGGCTATCCGCCACTACGACGCCGCGGCCCAGCGCCTCGCCAACGAGCCGGCCTCGCTCGTCCCAATGGTCCAGATCGTGAACTGCTACGCCGCCCTCGGCCGTCTCCCCGAAGCACGCACCGCCCACGAACGCGCCAAGGCACGCCTGAAAGAAATCCACGAGACAACATGGCAAGGCGCCGCCGTCCCCATGGACCGCCGACACTGGGAGCGGTGGCTCGAATCGAGCCTCCGCCTCGACCAACTCGAAGCGAAGGCGTCAACCGCAAACGCGGCGCAGTGAGGTCTCATACCAATCGCACTTGATTCCCGCGCGCAAAGGAAGCCGCTTCTGAGCGAGTCTTCGAGCAATGAAGCGGATGCTCCCGCCCGGAAGCCCGTTGAGATCCAAATGATTCGGAGGCATGGGGAACGGGTCGCAATCCGGCGCAGGGTGATCCACCCACCCCGTCCCGATTTCGGCCATTTTTGCACCTCCGCGCATCCTCCGGCCGATCACCCTTCCGACGGGCGATGGAATCGCCCTCGATTGCTCGAAGCGAGGTCACGGATGACCAAACCCCCGGAATCCCCGGCACCCCCGGCCGCACATCGCGCTCAGCCGCCCAATGACCCGGAGGTCTGGGCCCCTCGACTTGCGCGGATCCTCGATCGGCAGCACGCGCTCTACGAGCAACTGGCCGCCCTCGCCGCGGACCAGTCGAGGTGCATCGACTCCGAAGAGACCGACGGCCTCCTCGAAATCCTCGGCCGACGCGAACGCCTCATCGAAGAGATCGCGGCCACCAATCAGGAAGTCTCACCCTTCACCCTCGCCTGGGACCGCCTGGCTCCGACTCTCCCCGAAAGGCACCGGGCAGCGCTGCGCCAACGCTTCGACTCCGTCGCCAAACTGGTGGACCAGATCGCCGAGCGCGACGACGCCGACCGCAAACGCCTCGAAACGCGCCGAACGCAGATCGGTCAGGAGATCGAGGGACTCTCGAACGCCAACCGCGCCCGCGGCGCGGTGAATGCCTACACGCGCCCCGCCTCACCTTCCGGCCCCATTTTTCAGGACAGCCGGGGATGACCACGCTCGCGCACCACATCCCCCGTGCCACAGATTCCCCTCAAGAATCGGTGCTCCCGCACACAAATGGGAGTGCCGCCCCCCTCACCCCGTCTGACCTCGCCGAACTGCTCTCCACGTTTCACGATGTCACCGCCCGCCTCCAGGGGACGCACGAAACCCTCCGCGCCGAGGTCGCTCGCCTCGAATCCGAACTCCGCGAAGCACACGACCAACTCAAACGCACCCGTCAACTCGCGGCCCTCGGCGAAATGGCCGCCGGAATCGCCCACGAGGTCCGCAACCCCCTCGGCTCCATCCGCCTCTACGCCGGCGTCCTCGCCCAGGACCTCGCCGATCGGCCCACCGAGCAGGGAATCGCGAAGAAAATCGCCGCCGCGGTCTCGGGACTCGACGCAGTCGTGGGGGACGTGCTCACCTTCTCGCGCGACATCACGGTCCGTATCGAATCCGTATCCGCCGCCGATCTGATGAACGAAGCCGCCGACGCCTGCGCCGACCTCTGGTCGCGCCACGTCATCACGCTGCACCGCCCGGCGGCCCCGCGCACGCCGCTCATG
>JAGVLZ010000287.1 GCA_020054055.1 Phycisphaerales bacterium | reverse complement strand
GACCGCGTAGTACATCGCCTCGCGCCGCGGGGGCATGACGTACAGCGGATTCTCCGCCCCTTCGGGCTGGTCGAGTTCGCGAGAAAAGTTCGCCGCCAGCCAGAGCGAGATCGCCTGTTGGTCCGTCGGGTTCAGTTTCAGCACCTTCTCGGAGAGCCGCATCGCCATCGCCTCGTGAAACACTTCCGTCCGCACGGCGATCGGTTGCAGCGACGTCTCAGGGGAGAAGGACCACACCAACTGGAACCTCTCGGATGGAAATGAGGTCAGGCTCTTCGGCTCGGCGTAGTACTGGTCGGCCAGTTCGCGGTAAAGATCGGCGACGGAAGCCGTTGGGTCGCCGCCGACCGATTCGATCGCCTTCGCCGCCGCGGCCTTCACCTGCGCGCTCTGAGTCGTCTGATGGAGTTCAGTGAGGAAGGGGAGCGCGCTCGGATAGTTGATCCGCCCCAGAATCCGGGCCAGCATCTCCTGCGTCGCGGGATCGACCCCCATGAGGGCCGCGCACAGCGGGGCCACCGACTGCCGTCCCATCACGCCCATCAACGCCGATACTTCCGTCGAGAGCAGTTGGTTCTGCCGCCCTTGGAGCACCGCGAGCATCTGCGGCACCGCGTATTCACCCGCGAAGGCGAGGCGCTGCTGCGCGAGCAGGCGGCCGCGGGCCATTCCCGTCAGAAGAGCGATGTTCCGGTCGATCTCTTTCGGATCGCGAGCGCGCGCCAGCCGCCCCTCCTCATAAAGCCCGTACAGCCGTCCCGCGAAGGACTCGAGGTCGGGCATGAGGATCGCACGCCCATACGCCCGGTCGAATCGGTCCTTCATCGTCGCCGAGTCTTCGACGATCCCGACGAAGACCGCCGGGGTGATCCGGCGGTCGAGAAGGGCCTGCGCGCTCGCCTTGGCCATCTCGATATTGGCGATCGTGACGTAGTGATTGAAGTCTTCGAGCAACTGGGCGTCGGTCTGCTGGACGGGGGTCTGGCCCCGCGTCTCGAGCGTGGCGGCCGCGACCGTGCCGGCGGCAAGGGAAACGCTCACCAGCATCCGGCTCAGGGTCGTTCGTAGAAAGCGTCCGTCGTACACGGTGGTCTCCTCGGTTTCGAACGGGGGGGCGGGGCGTCGGCCTCTGACATCCGATGCCGGGCGCTCAAGAGTTCCGCAATCTACTTGCCCCCGATAAACAGTGTCAAAGATTGGTCCCCACCCCGCCGACCACCGGGCACCCGTTCGGGCGTCCGATTCACAAGCGGAACCGCAGAAACCACCGAATCGCCCCGGCGAAACCGAGTTTCGGACCTTGATCCGGCAAACTTGGGTGACCATTCCAACTGTTGACAGATTCCGGGCGGGATCGCCTGGGGCGATTAAGCCGGGGTCCCTTTGGGTCGATCCTCAGGTCTGGAGGAGTGCCTGCGGAACGTCCGCGGCCTTTCCGGGGGCTGGTCATCCGTCTGTCCGCTGTTCCAAAAGGTGTGTGCATGAACTCTGAGAAAGACGTACTGACCACGGGTGAAGTCGCCAAGATCTGCAACGTCGCCCCCCGCACGGTCAGCAAGTGGTTCGACAGCGGCCAACTCAAGGGCTACCGGATCCCCGGCTCAAAGGACCGCCGCATCCCGCTCAATAACCTCATCCAGTTCATGAAGGCCCACGGCATCCCCCTCGACGGCGTGATGTCCGGCAAGACCCGCGTCCTCGTCGTTGACGATGAGAAGGACATCACCGACGCCCTCCGCAAACTCCTCGCGGAGCAAGCCGGTTACGAAGTCCGAACCGCGAGCAACGGCTTCGAGGCCGGGATCGAGTGCGAGAAGTTCAAGCCGCATGTGATGATCCTCGACCTGCACCTCGGCGCCGAGGGTGAAGCGAAAAACGTCGCCAATATGATCCGCCAGAACGACGACTTCGCGATGACCCACATCGTCGCGATGAGCGGGAAACTCACCGACGGCCAGGCGATGGGACTCCGTCAACAGGGCTTCGACTTCTTCCTCAAGAAGCCCTTCCAGGTCCGCCAAGTCGTCGAGGCGATCGAAAAGGTCCACGCGCTGGTCTCCTAACGGAGCCCGAAGCGCAAGCGAGGTCTTCGCCCGTAGAACGGGCGAGCGATATCACTACGCTCTCGAACATGGAACCCTTCCCCGTCCGGCGCGTCGAACTCCTCCGGGGTTCGATGGAGGACGCTCGATGCGCTCGATTTCATTCATCGCTGGGCTACTCGCCACGATCTGCTTCGCTTGGTGTGCGACAGCGGCGGCCCAAACCTGCGAACTCATCTACAAGTGGGAACAGGGAGAGACCGTCGCCACCCGGCTCACCATCGAGCAGGACCGCACCATCGGCCCGCTCCCGTCACCCGCCGAGGAATCGAAGAAAAAGACAAAGGACCGCAAGCCGAAACGCCGCGGAGGCGACCACCGCGAAGCAGAGGACATGGGGCAGCCCTGCCTCATGCCCATCGACTACGGCTCGAAATCGCAGAAACTCGTCTGCGACTTTGACGTGAAGACGGCGGAGGTCGATGCCGACGGGGCCGCTCTCCTTGAGATGACGTTTCGCCGCGTCGAAGCAGCGGCGGACCTCGCCGAGGGCGAGCGCTTCACCTTCGACAGCGCCAAGCCGGACAAGAGCGCGAAGGGCTGGTCGAAGCGCTGCCAGACTCTCGCGGACCTCATCGGCAAGACGATGACGATGCGCATCGGGCGCGATGGCCGGATGATCGAAGCCAAGGGCGTCGATCAACTCGTCGAAGCGCTCGCGTCCCTGCAGGAGCAGGATGCGCTCGGCGCGGCCTTGCTCGAAAAGATGAACGGCGCCGACTCCGGGGGCGGCGGCGGCATCGACGAGATGTTCAGCATGGGGCCGCGCTTCCTGCCCGGCAAGCCGGTGAAGCGCGGCGAGCAATGGACCACCGGGGTCGAGCACACGCTGCCGATCGTGGGGAAAGTCCGAACCGTGTGGGATTCGACCTTGGCAAGCCTCAAGCGCGTCCGCACGGGCCAGATCGCGACGATCAAGAGTGAAGCGAGCATTCGAGTCAACCAGCCGGCTTCCGGGATGCCAGGAATGGACGGCCTGCCGCCGGGAGTGGACCTTCAGTTCATGCCGGGCACGGGCACGGCGGAGACCGTCTTCGATGTCGATGCGGGTCGCGCCGTGAGCGCGGAGATGTCGCTGGACATGTCCGTCGCGGTGCGCTGGACGCAGCCGGGGGTCGAGACGGTGGATGGGGTGATGCAGACGGTGACATGCAGGATGAAGAACGAGGTGATGGAGGGAACGAGGCCATAGAGAGCGCGCCCTTTATTGGAAGTCGCGCCCGCGAACGCCGTTGATCGTGTGCATGGTCGGATAGTCACTCATCATCGATCCGCCGGCCACAACGCCAGTGCCTTCACGATGGCCGGGAAGGAGACGGTCGATCCGCACCATTCGGACCGAACCATCCACAAAGGCAACCGATGGAGCCGTGTCAGGACCGGCGTTAGCCCCCTCTACATAAGACGGCCAATCCGCCCAGAGCAGCGCCTTCGAGCTCGGAAAGACGACTTCGTCCGCTCTCGTCGCGCGGTACTGCTCCGGCCCGATGCGCCCGTCATATGTCCAGTAGGCCGGGTCGGCCAAGAACACACTGGACCACAAATATGTTGTCACGAATATGCGGCCCGTTCCTCCCAATACCTCTTCGCGGTAACTAGGCGGAGCAAACGTATCATGATCAAACTCTCCATCATAATACATGTCGGCGAGCGCGATATTCCAAGTTGCATAGGCTTCAAAGTAATGCACACCGACTCGAGTGCGCCCGGCCATAAGAAAGGCCAAGCGATCGGGATGGGTGAAATACGGATAGACATCATTGAAATCGGTGTGGTACAGATTGAAAACCGCTGAGTGCTGCCGCATGTTCGACATGCTGACGGAAGCCTGCGCTACTCCCCGCACTCCAGATAGAGCCGGGAGAGTAATAGACATCAGTGCCGCCACGACGACCAACACCGTAAGCACCTCAAGTACGGTGAACGCAGCGCGAGATTGATGTGCGTTTGACGTGGACTCCATGGACTATTCCTCCGGGGGGATCATTTCGGGAGGACCACCACCCCCGCCCCCGGGAGGCGGCGGCGGCGGGCAAGCATTGGCGTTCTCAGCGGGTCGGCCGCACTGCCTCGAGAAGATGGCCATATCGCCGTCTTGGCAGGCGCCGCAGACCTCGTACTCGCAGGTGCGCACTCGATAGACACACAGTGCCGTGTATGGCTCCATCGAATCGACCCCCGAATTATCGACGTTCATCTTGGTACAGTTGTCCTCCTGAATCTTAATGCCGACGCACGTCCAGTTCTGCGTTTGACAAGCCTGATTCTGGCATCCAACGACCGGGCTCGACGTACCAACGCAAGGCGAAAGATCATTGACCTGTTTGAGACAGGTTGACGAGACTTGAGTGCAGACCCCAAGCGACGCGGCCGTGAAGCAAAACACGATCTTCGTAGATCCAGCAGTCCACATTCAAGTCACTCCTCTCTTTTGGTTACTCTGATCGAACATCTTCCCACGAACTCGGAACAGAATCACCATCCCGACAAGCACCAGCGCGCTAATACCAAGTGCGTACTGCATCAACTTGCTCGTCGAAGACTTCGCAATGACAGCCCCCGGCACACTATTAACACCTGATACCTTTGGCGATATTGGGTCACGGCGGTAGTCGTTGATCGTCGACCAAACCAACTTTCCGCGAACTGCATCTTCGCTGGTTTCCCCTGGCGGCGCGACGACCTTGGCGAACACAGCTGGCTCGATGCGTTCAGCCCCATCAAAATGGAGTGCCCCGTCCAGCGTATCGGCAGGTCGAAAAAAATGAACCGATTCGGCTGTCCAAACGCCAAGTTCAGGAAGTTGACGCCATCCCTCGACAACGATTCGACTTGACGGGATCGAACCGTCGCCCGTGACCGAAAAGAACTTGATCTCGTTGATGAATCCTCTGCCGGAGCCCTCGTCCCAACGCGCGGTAATCGTCGCGCGGCGGCTTGGGCTCCGCGGCGAAGGAAGAATTGAAATCGTGAGGTCGTTGCCTTGGATGGTGCTCGTGGCAAAATCGACTTCAGATGATGGGATCGCGTCGATTCCCCCGTAAAGAAGCCTTGAAATGGGTTCAGCGATCAAGAACGTGGCGCGAGATAGGTCACGATCCGGGGGGTACCCACCTTCGGGGTTGATCAGTGCGAGTTCAGTCTGAGTCGAAGACCATGCGATATCAGGACCTACGACCAAGTCGCTGAACGCTATGCCAGGTTGATCGAGGAAGTCGCTGTTCACGCGCCAGCGATACTCATCCATGATCCAAGCCCGACGACTCTCGATCGACGGACCCTTTGCTTTCTTCTCTAATAGACTCAGTTGAAACTTCTTCGCGTGGTCGAGAGTGGTTGCGACATCCTTCCGAAGCGCCTCCAACTCTACAAGATCAACGACGTGATATTTCTCGATTGTGTATTGAACTTCAACGAGTTGAATGCTCGGAAAAGCAAGGGCGTTCTCAAATTCGGTTGCCAGCCACCCCTGAACCTCCGTCTCCGATGGGCGAGCAATGCAAGCGCCAGACGCAACAAGCACGATCGCAACTGGAATGAGATCCCTCATCGTTGCTCCTCGCTAAAGCGAGCGAAGTCTAGGGGGGGGGAGGGAAGACTGTCAAGCGGGCAGCAATCATGCATCGAGCGCCCGACTCACTCCACCCCCGGCAACCACGCCGCCAGCAGGTTCCGCGCCGCCTCCAGATCGCCGCGATGAACCATCTCCGTCACCGTGTGGATGTACCGTGTCCCGACGACGATCCCCGCCGCACGGCAGCCCTCGTTCGCCAGTTGCAGCGCCCCGCCGTCCTGCCCGCCGCGCGCGAGGATCGTGCGCTGCGCCTTGATGCGGTTCTTCTTCGCTACCGCTTCGAGTTCATCGATCAGCGTGTAATCGCTGATGATCGATGAATCCATGATGTGCAGGCCGCAGCCGTCGCCCTGGATCGTCACCGCTTCGTCCTTCGGCACCCCCGGCGTGTCGCATGAGAGCGAGACATCCAGCCCGATTCCGATGTGCGGCCGCACCGTGCGGGCCGCCGTCAGCGCCCCGCGCAGGCCGACCTCTTCCTGCACCGTGAACACCGAATAGACCTCGCACGCGTGCGCCGTCTTTGACTTCTCGAGCGCGCGGACCGATTCGATCCCCAGCCAGCACGCCACGCGGTTGTCGAGCGCCTTGCTGACGATCTTCTCGCCCACTTCGATGCACGGCTCATCCATCACCACCATGTCGCCGATCGTCACCAGTTTCTTGACCTTCGACGCCGGCAGGCCGATATCGATCATGAACTCCTTGACCTCGGGGATTTTCTTCTTGTCCTCCTCGGAGGCGATGTGGATCGGGCGACCGCCGGGGTTCATAACGCACCGGATGTCCCCGCCGTTCTTGGTGCAGAGCAGGACGCGCCTGGAGAAAAGGTTCCGCGTATCAAACCCTCCCGCGGCGTTCACGCGGATGAAGCCGTCCTCGTCAATGTGCTTGACGTAGAACCCGATCTCGTCCATGTGGCAGGCGAGCATGACGCGGGTGGCGGTTTCGGATTCTTGCTTCTTCCCCTTGCTTGCGCGCGGGGCTCGTCTACAGATGAGCGAGCCCATCGGATCGGTCGCGACATCATCGAAGAGTCCCTGGACCTCCTTCTTGATGAGTTCGCGGACGCGCTCTTCGCGTCCGGGGATGCCGGGGGTTTCGCACAGACGCTTGAGGAGGTCGAAGTTCATGTTGGCTGGCCTGAGGGCTTGGGGCTTGCGGGCTTGGAGAGCCGCACGCGGCGGCACGACGCGATGCAGAATACGATCTGCTCGGGGTGATGTCGCGTCAGCGCTCGACTCCGTAGTTTTTCAAGCCCTCAAGTCCCCACGTCCCCAAGCCTTTTCCCGTCATGGCCACCCAATCCCCCCTCAACTCGTTGCACCAGCAGGCCGAGGCCTCTTTCCTTCCGTATGGCGGCGGTTCAGGCGGCGTCTCGGCGCAGGTCGTCGAAACCTTCGGCGAGATCGAGGGAGAGTACGCGGCGATCCGCAAAGGGTGCGTATTGCTCGACCTGCCGCAGCGGGGAACGATCCGGGTCACGGGGAAAGATCGCATGGGCTTCCTCGATCGGATGGTGACGCAGGAGTTGAAGGGACTCGCCCCCTTTCACACGCGGCAAACGTTTTGGCTTAACCGGAAAGGGCGCATCGATGCCGACCTGCGTCTGATCGAACTCACGAATGAAATGCTCGTCGATGTGGACGTGCTCTCCGCGGCCGGCGTGGTGAAGGCGCTCGCCGAGTTCGTCTTCAGCGAGGAAGTCTCGTTCAGGGATGAAAGCCAGTCGATGCACCGCCTCGCCCTGCACGGCCCGACAGCCCTGCCGCTGCTCCGCGCGGTGAGCGAGCATGTGGAGGGTGCGCCGCTGGAAGATTTCGGGGCGTGGCTCGCGGCCATCGTGAAGATCGCTGGGCGGCGCGTCGTGGTCGATCGATCCGACACCACCGGCGAGGTCGGACTCGAACTTCTCATGAACGTCGCCGATGTAAGCGCGATCTACGAGCAGTTCCTCGAACGCGGCCTGAATGGGCACGATCACCATGCACCGAGCCAAGCGCCGCTTACGAATGCGGGCTACCGCATGCGCCCCGCGGGCTGGCACGCCTACAACATCGCCCGCATCGAAGCGGGGACGCCGCTGTTCAACATCGACTTCGGCCCGAGTTCGCTGCCCGCGGAGACGGGGATTCTCGGCGAGCGCGTCTCGTACACGAAGGGGTGTTACCTCGGCCAGGAAGTCGTCGCGCGCATGCACTCGCTCGGCCACCCGAAGCAGACGTTGGTGGGCCTCCGCATCAACCCAACTACGGAACAACTCGCAAGCGGACATGAATGCCAGCCAGTTTCGGGCGCTGCGCTTTCAAAGCCAGACGCTGAGGGAGAGGCGATCGGCGCGATCACCAGTTCAACACGCAGCCCGATGCTCGGCGACGCGATCATCGGCTTCGCGGCGGTGAAATGGGGTTCGCACGAGGCCGGGACTGAACTGCTTGTGCGGAGCGATGCGGGGGCGGTCCCGGCGGTGGTCCAGGCGGGGTTGAGGTTTTGGGGGCGGAACTGAATTCTCTTTCGATTCCGTTCCTCCGGCAGCCCGCGCAGCGGGCGCCGGTCCCTTGCCCCGGGCGCAGCCCGGGGACAGCATCCAACTCCACTATCTTCGAGCCCCAGCGGGGCGAAGGTGTCGCCGTAAACTGACCGCATGGCGCACTCCTTCACCGCGGGCTACGCCCATTTCGTCTTCTCGACGAAAGGTCGCGAGCCGATCATCTCAACAGACACGAAACGACTGCACGAATACATCGGCGGGATTGTCCGATCCGAGGACTGCTCGCTCCTCAGCGCCGGTGGAATGCCGGACCACCTTCACCTCCTGATCCATATGCATCCGAGCAAGTCCTACTCGGAACTCATGCGGGTGGTGAAATCCCGATCGTCGGCATGGATCAAAGAGACGCTCCCCGAGAACTCAGCCTTCGGTTGGCAGAGCGGTTACGGCGGGTTCTCCGTCAGCAGGTCCAACGTTGATGCGGTGCGCGAGTACATCGCGACTCAGGCGGAACATCACAAACGGCTGTCGTTTCAGGAAGAGTTCATCGCGCTGCTTGAGAAACACGGCATCGAATACGACCCGAAATACATCTGGACTTGAGGCACGACTTCCTTCGCCCCGCTGGGGCTCCGCTTGCTTCCGCTTCCGCTCGACCACCCCGGGCTGCGCCCGGGGCAAGGGACCAGCGCCCGCTTCGCGGGCTTGCGGCTGACACAGCTACTCGTGCCGTTAGCGCCAAATCATGGTTGAAGTGCGTCTACAGCCCGCTCGACTGCGTCTTCGAGTTCGGCCCTCCGATTGAAGCCGGAATTGAGGGCTCGCATACTCGGATGCCAGGTTTCGATCAGAAGGAAGCGTCGATAATCAGGCTGCGATGCCGCAAACTCTCTGAAACCTCGTTGAGCATCTCTGCCGAGACAGACGACTACACGAAGTCGCGGAAGCAACGAAATCAAGCGGTCAAACCATATCCTTGCATCACGGATTTCGGCGAGAGTCGGACCTCTCATTTCCGGAGTGCCGCCGACTTTCTGCTTGGTCGGGTGTTCGAGAATCCAGGGCACCGTGTTCCAGTAATTAGAATCACTCCGAGCAAGCCCGACTTTGCGCTGGAGCTCCCACATTGTCTTCGCAGAGGGATCATCGTTGTTGATACTGATGATCCCGGACCTCATTGTGGCGGGCCCGGGATCCCGGGCGAGGAACAGAACCCTTGCTTCCACTCCGCCCGAAACAGGATCGAAGTAGGGAACCGAGTCAGACCGCCCGAGCGACTGCCGCAGTTCCTCGACAAATCTTGTCAAAGGCGCAACATGCGGCAACTCAAGCATCGCTTTTCGTCGGGCAACGACGGCCGGCTGCCGAAACGACTTGGGCTGATCATCCTCGTTAGGAAGTTGAAGCAATCCCGGATCCATGGCCGTGCTACAGTTTACCACCCCGCCACCCCCGGGGAACTCACTCTCTTCACCGGCCAGGGGGGCCAGCCGGAGGAGAATCCCAATGTCGAACCAGAAGTGGACCAAGAAGGAACTGCTCTCGCGCCCCGTGAAGCACGTCGATATCACCAGGATCGACGCGCGCCCCATCATCAACTCCTACCGCGACATGGCCTATTCGTCGCGCACGCTGGCTCAGGCCGCGGACATCTACTCGATGATGCTCGCGGACAAGGAGTGCGCCGTCGTCCTCACCCTCGCCGGGTCGCTCATCAGCGCGGGGCTCCAGAAGGCGATCATCACCCTCCTCGAGAACAACATGGTGGACGCGATCGTCTCCACCGGCGCGAACATCGTCGACCAGGACTTCTTCGAGGGTCTCGGCTTCACGCACTGGATCGCCCCCGGCTCGCCCGAGGCGCCGCCGGTGGACGACATGACCCTGCGGGACCTGATGATCGACCGCATCTACGACACCTACATCGATGAAGACGAACTCCGCGCCTGCGACGACGCGACCAAACAGGTCTTCGATTCGATCGAGGCCGGTGCGTACTCCAGCCGCGAACTCATCGACGCGATGGGCGCGTACCTCGCCGCGAACCACCCGAAGAACGAGTCCATCGTTCTGACGTGCCATCGCAAGCGCGTGCCGATCTTCGTCCCCGCCTTCAGCGATTGCTCCGCGGGCTTCGGTGTCGTGCTGCACCAGGTCGAGCGGGCCGAGGCGGGCAAGCCCGCCATCTCCTTCGACTCGGGCAAGGACTTCCGCGAACTCACGCAGATCAAGCTCGCCTGCAAAGACACGGGCCTCCTCATGCTCGGCGGCGGCGTCCCCAAGAACTTCGCCCAGGACATCGTCGTCGCCGCCGAACTGCTCCACGAGGCCAAGGGCGGCTCGGCCCGTGGCGAGATCGGCATGCACAAGTACGCCATCCAGTTGACCGTCGCCGACTCGCGCGACGGCGCCCTCTCCGGCTCCACCCTCCGCGAGGCCTGCTCGTGGGGCAAGGTCAGTGTCGTCCACGAGCAGATGGTCTTCGGCGAGGTCTCGGCCCTCTTCCCCCTCCTCGCGAGCGACGCCTACCATCGCGGCGAGTGGAAGCAGCGCTCGGCCCGCAAGTTCGCTGACCTCTTTGCCACGGCCGCTGTGTGAAGAAGAGACATTCACCACAGAGGCACAGAGACACAGAGAAGAGAAGGCAGAAAAGAATCCTAGGGTTTCAAGGCAAAGACAATCCCCGGCGCTCGCCGGGGGTCTTCCTTTGCGCGCATGGTTCGGGGATGAATGCGAGAATCAGATTGTGACCGGACCGCGCACCGATATTTCGACGATCCGCTGGCTGCGGCCGCCACCGTCAGCGGATGATTCCCTCTCGGCCCTGATTCAATGTCTCAGCGACGCAGATCGATCTGTCACAGCGGCATCATGGAGCGAGATCGCGACCCACGGCCCGCGTCGCGTCTTCCGCCGGATCAGCGGAGATCACGCGGACCATCTCAAATGGTTCGGCGAGGATGGAATCTCGATCCGTCGGCGATCCGGCCTCTCGATCTGGCCCACCGCCGCACGCCGCCACATCGAGTGGATGCGCATCCTCGAATCCCTCGGCGTTCGCATCGCCCCGCTCATCGCCGCGGGTGAACTCGCGCCGACCAGACCACTCCGCCAGCCCGCATCCTTCATCGTCACGCGCTCGCCGATCAGCGCGACAACCATCGAGGACGCCGCGCGAACTCCCGCGCTGACGAAACACCAGCGCACCCGACTCGCCGCGGAGATTCTCATCTTGGCGCGGCGCCTCCACGCGCGGGGCATCGCCCGCCTCGACCTCCGCGCCGCGAACGTGCTGATATACTCGCCCGACGAGCCGCCCGTGCTGTTCGATGTCGACCGGCTCGTTCGCGTCGGCTTCCTGAATCGACGGGCGCGAATCGAGAAAGACATGATGCGCGTCCGCGCCACCTGCGACATGCTGCTCAGCGGAACGGGCACGACTATCGACGAACTGAATCCCGCCCGAGACCAGGCCTCTTGAACACCCCCGCGAACATCCCCTCGCCCACCGGCGCGTACAAAGCCCGCAGCATGTACGACCAGCCCGGCTACGCCAAGCAGTACGACAAGACCCGATACCAGGATGATCCGGGCAAGGCACGCCGCGACGAGCAGACCAGGCAGGCGATCAGCGAAACCCTCACCCGCCTGCCCGACGTGAAGCAACTCCTCGACCTCCCGTGCGGCACCGGCCGCCTCTCCGGGATGCTCGTCGATGCGGGATACGACTACACCGGAGCGGACCTCAGCCCCTCGATGCTCGAAGTCTCTCGCGACAAATGGCGCGATAAGCCCGCCGCAAAGTTCGTGCAGGCCGACGGCGAAGCGCTCCCTTTCGCCGACGCCTCCTTCGATGCAGTGCTGACCGTCCGCTTTCTCAATCTCGTGCCGAGCGAACCGCGCCGGCGGATTCTCATGGAGATGCGCCGCGTCTCGCGGCGCTGGCTCGTCATCGCCAGCGGCTACTTCCGCAAGCACGATTACATCCTGCCCACGCTCGCTCCGATCGTCCCCGGCTTCGCCAAGCGCGTGCGCGACAACCGCGTGCTGCACGAGGACCTGAAGGCCGCGGGGTGGCGCGAGGCGTTCTGGGTGCCGTACAAGAGCCGCGGCATCCTTTCTACAACGAAGATGATCGCGGTTTTCGAGAAGTAAACCGCAGCGCACCCTCTGCTACGCTTGCCGCAGTGAAAGACTCGGCCCAAATCCTGCTGACCGCGCTCGTGGACTACGCCGGGCTCTTCCCCCCCGCGGGGCTCGACCTGCCGACGACGCTCGCGAACTGGCGCCGCTACGCCGCGAGCGAGCACGCGTGGATGCTCGGCCGCCTGATCCTCCCCATCGCGAAACTCGAAGAGTTCGCGCAACTCGTCGAGCGCGAGGCGTGTGCCCCCGGCCCGGGGCAGGATGCGTGGCGTGTCAGCGTGCTTGTGTCAGACGACATCGACGCCGACATCGACCGCATCTTCGAGTTCAACCGGCGCTTCGCGGGTGAGAGCGCGGGGCCCTCCGCCGCTGCCGCCCTCAGCGCCGGCTCCGACCCCTTCGACGT
>JAGVLZ010000242.1 GCA_020054055.1 Phycisphaerales bacterium | reverse complement strand
TCGGCGCGGCGCTCGGGACGACCCTGGAGAAGATCAGAAAGGTCGCGTAGAGTGAACCAGACAATCGGCCGCCGTCCTGCGGTCTCAACTACGGGTGGGGCAATCTCGGCGAATGAGGTGGTCGAGGAGAGTTCGTCGGCGCGGCGGACGCGCTCCTCGTATCGGCCGCCGACGTCGATCGCGCCGGGCTGGCCGAAGGCGCGGAAGAGGTGGTCGAGGAAGACCTGGGCCTCGCCCTTTTCGTCGCCTTTGATGTGGGTTCGGCACCATGCGGCGAAGTCTTCGAGTCGTTGCTGACGCTGCCGGTCCATGTGGAGTGAGTGTATGCAAAACGGTAGTTGGTCCAGGGGTAGATCGTGGGCGTGGTTCTGGTTCACTTCGACGAATGCCGCGTAGACACGGGTTGCAAACCCGTGCCACAAGAGGGAGTAGGCAAGGCAGAAGTGAAGGCCGGGACACGGTTGCCGGGTTGGTGCGGTGTCCCTCCCCCGGCTCGCCCCCGGAATGACTCGCCACCTACTCCCAAAGGGAGGGGGAGTTATCGTGATGGCCCATGCACGTTCACCTGCTCCAACTCGATATCCGGTGGGAGGACGCGGCCGCGAATCGGCGGCGGGTGCTGGAGATGGTGCGGGGGCACGCGATAGGGGCGGGGGACCTGCTGCTGCTGCCGGAGATGTTTGATACGGGGTTCTCGTTCAATGTCGGCGTAACGGCGGATCGCGACGGCGCATCGCGGCGGTTCGTGTGCGACCTGGCGCGCGAGCGGGAGGTGACGGTGGGAGCGGGGATCACGGTGGTGGATGGCGACGGCCGGGCGAGGAACCGGGCCATCGTTGTGTCGCCCGCCGGTGAAGTGGTCGCGACGTACGACAAGCAACGGCTGTTTCCGTTGGGTTCGCCGAGCGAGGCTGAGTGTCTGACGGCGGGTGATGCGGTGACGCTGTTCGAGTGGAACGGGCTGAGGGTGTCGCCGTTGATCTGCTACGACCTTCGGTTCCCGGAGTTGTTCGGCGAGGGTTTGCGCGCGGGGGCGCAGGCGTTCGCGTTGATCGCGAACTGGCCGGTGGATCGGGGGGCGCACTGGCGGGCGCTGGCGATCGCGCGGGCGATCGAGAACCAGGCGTTTGTGTTCGCGGTGAATCGGGTGGGGGCCGACCCGAAGTTGCGGTATGGGGGTGGGTCGCTGGTGGTTGACCCGATGGGGGTGGTGCTGGCGGAGGGTGATGGGGCGGAGGGGGTGGTGTCGGCGGCGGTGGACCCCCGAGTTTTGGAGGCGTGGCGGGGTCGTTTCCCTAGTTGGAAGGCTCGTGGTGGGGTGTGATGGCCGTTTTGGGAAACAAAAAGTCGAATCAACCGTCAAATGCGGCTTGACCCGGGGCAAATGTGGGATATGTTCCTTGCGTTGAGATGAACTCGCGCGGCCCGGAAGGGCGGCGTGAGTAAAGGAGTAGGGAAGCACTACTCCAAAACTTGCTGACTCCTCCGTGGCGCCTGTCCTGTAGTTGGCCGCAAGGCTGATGTGGATGGGCATAAATAGCCACGGATTCCCTGTGCTCGCTTCGCCCGTGGTAAATCATGGGCGAAGTGATTGTTGAGTGATCCTGACCGAAGAGCCGGTCAGGAGGGTTCGGGGGAACCCTCCTGGTTGGAGGAGAGGTTTGGGACGAATCTGGTCGGTGGGAAGCGCCGGCAAGAACTCGATATCCGGCTCGCCGATGAGGAAACTCGCCGGCTGCTGTGATTTTTGTCCGTGATTGCTTGACCGACCCCGAAGGCGCTGTATGTTCAAGGCGTTGACGGTGCCGCACAGGGTCATCGTTGGCCGGGAGTTCAGGAATCCGCACCTTGAACGCCTGATGACCGCGAGATTTTCGCGGTTTCTCAAACCTGCCCCCGCAGGTGAGAGAGATGATCCGGGCCGTCGGGAACACCGGCCGCCCCGGGTTTCGGGCTGAATGCCCACCAGTCTGCCACAATAAGGAGTCACGCCCAGACCCGCTAAGTGCGGGTCTGGGCGTTTTTGGTGGTGCGTGTTGAATACTCGGAAGCCGACGCGGCGCTGGTGCTTTGGACTCTGTTAGGGCTTGGGCTGCTCGGGAGGGGTTTCGGGAGACTTCGTTTCGGTTTTCGTAGTCGTTTCGGCGGGTGGTGGTGGGGCTGGTTCTAAGTCGCGGTCTGCGGCTTCGGTGCGGGTGGCGTTGTTCGGTTTGATATCGGGGAGGGTTGCGGAGCCGGAGCGTGTTCCGACGTAGAGGCCGAGCATGGAGCCGATGACGACTCCGACGACAAGGCCCGGGATGAAGAACTTGAGCATGGCGGAGTCTCCGCCTTGCGTTGGATGAGTGTGATCGGATGCCAAAGCCCACGCTCCTTTTCTGGTCGATCCCCGGGACGAGCCTACGCGCCGGTGACGCCTTTCGCCACTGGCTCGTCAAACTCTTCGCGTTGCCTTGCGAACCAGGCGACGGTGTCGGCGAGGCCATCTTCGAGGGTTTTTATCGGCTTAAACCCCAATAACTTCTCAGAAAGTGCGGTATTCGCGACGGAATGGGGGACATCGGCCTTTCGAGCGGGTGTGTAGAGGGGTTCGATGTCCGTTCGAGCGATGAGTCGTGCGAGGGTGTCGAAGAGATTGCGAACGGTGGTCTGGCGGCCGAGCGCGATGTTGACCGGCTGGCCGTCGGCGGATTCGGTTGCGCCGGCGAGGAGTGTGGCGTGGACGACGTTGGCGACGGGTGTGAAGTCGCGTGTCTGGGTACCGTCGCCGTGGATGGTGGGTCGCTTTGCGGCTTGGAGTTTCGTGATGAAGGCGCTGACGACGGCGGCGTAGGCGTCGCCGGCGAGTTGTCGCGGGCCGAAGACATTGAAGTATCGGAGGCTGATGCCGGAGAGGCCGTAGGAGTGGGCCCAGGCGCGGACGACGGATTCGCCGGCGAGTTTGCTTGCGGCGTAGGGGGAGAGCGGCTTGGGGAGCATCGACTCAACTTTGGGGAGGGCGGGGTCGTCGCCGTAGGCGCTGCTGGATGCGGCGTAGACGAGGCGCGTTGCCTTGGCGCGGCGCGCGACTTCGGCGACGCGGACGGTGCCGGTGGCGTTGACCTCGAAGGTTCGCTCCGGCTCGTCGATCGAGCGCGGGACGGAGTTCATGGCGGCGAGGTGGAAGACGGTCTGCGCGCCGGTCATCGATTCGGCGAGGGCGGTGGGGTCGAGGATGGAGCCGTAGATGAAGCGGAGTTGCCCGCCGTAGGTCTCGGCGAGGGCGGTGATGTGCGCGCCGTCGTTGTTCGAGAGGTCGTCGATGACGGTGACGGTTGCGCCGAGGAGGAGGAGCGCTTCGGTGAGGTGGCCGCCGATGAAGCCAGCGCCGCCTGTGACGGTGACGCGGCGCTTGGCGTAGAAGGGGGTGAGGGGGTTGGCGTCCGCGGCGGGCATGAAGCGGGAGAGTCTAGCGGGGGGTACAGAGGATGTAGGCGGTGCGGTTGTAATGCTGGCCGGTGCGGCCGGAGAGGTAGACCTCCATCGCGGCGTTGATCTCCTGGACGAGGTAGGGGAGTTTGTTCATGGATCATCCGAGGAGTGCGGACTCGAAGTCGGCCTTGGCTTTGCTCCAGAGTGCG
>JAGVLZ010000290.1 GCA_020054055.1 Phycisphaerales bacterium | reverse complement strand
TGATCCTGGGCGGGTGCTGGCTGCTGCTGCGGGCCGAGGCGGGCGTGGGGGACCGGCAGTTCCTGCCGGCAATGATCCCGCACCACTCCGCCGCGATCCAGATGGCCCGGGAATCGTCGATCACCGACCCGCGCGTCAAGAAGCTCACCGAGGACATCATCTCCTCGCAGGAGCGGGAGATCGCGGAAATGAAGGCGATGCTCGATGAGAAGAAGTAAGCCCGCAACGATCACCCCATGAACGACGCACTCGCACAACTCATCTCGCGCTGGAAGGACGACGTGGGCGGGGCCTACCGCTCGTGGTTCCTATGGGAGCATCGGATCAAAAACTTCCGCTCCATCCGGGCCGGAATCGCGGAGGTCGTGCGCGAGATCGACGCGGGGACGTTCGGGAACGTCTACAAGGGCTCATCGCTGGAGACGGTCGTCCACTCGATCGCCGAGCAGCGGCAGGTCTTCAAGGGGGCCGACCACGCCTTCCTGTGGAAACCCAAGCTCCGCATCCCCGACATCTACGAGAGCGCGGACAACCAGCGGGCGTTCGGGCGGTTCCTGCACGCCTGCTCCTGCTGCGACACCGAAGACGCCGTGGTGCGGGCGATCCGCCAGCTCGCCGAGCGCGGCATCAAGGGCCTCGGCCCCGCGGCGGCCAACATGCTCTACTTCCTTCACCCCACGCTCGTGCCGCCGTTCAACACCGCGATCGTCAAAGGGTACAACGCCCTCACTGGCTCGAAGGTGAAACTCGGGTCGTGGGAGGAGTACCTTGCCATGCGCGAGGGCGTGCTGCGGATCAATACCGAGCATCGCGCGACGCTGAGCAACGACCTCGGCGCCATGGCGGGGTTGCTCTTTGACATCGGGAGCGGGCGATACACGGCGCCGCCGCGCGAGAGTGACGCCGATGCGCTCGCCGCGTGGGAGGCGGACCTCAGGAAAGTCCGCGACGAATCCGCCGCCGCGATCAAGGCGCAGAAAACCGCCGAGCAGGAGGACCGCTCGCACGCGCAGGTACAGGGGTGGCTCCGCGACCTGGGCCGATCGCTCGGATTCGATGTGTGGGTCGCGGCGAACGACCGCAATCGGGCCGTCGCGGGAGGTCGCTTGTGCGAAGGGTGCGTCGATGCACTCCCCGTGTCGGTGGAAGCGTCCGCGGGAGCGGAGGCGATCCGGCTCATCGACGTGCTCTGGCTGGAGCGGGTCGTCACGAACGGCTCGGAGACGACGCGAGTGACGGCCGCGTTCGAGGTCGAGCACACCACGAGCATCTACTCGGGCATCGTGCGGATGCTCGATCTCGCGCTCGGCGTGCCGGACCACGCGGGCGTCAGACTCTTCCTGGTCGCGCCCGATGCGCGTGAGGACGATGTGCGCCAGCAACTGGCGAGGCCAGCGTTCCGGCGCGTCGCCGACCTGAGCGTGCGTTTCCTGCCCTATGGCGAACTGGAGAAGAACAGAGAGTCGATGGCCCGGTTCGGCACGGGGCTCAAAGCGGTCGAGGCCGTCAGCCGGGTGTTGGTGTAGAGCGATGCGAAGGCGAGGTGCATCATGAGTTGCAACTGCGGATGCCATGACGACAAGCCCCCGGCGACTGGGTGGCGGAGATTCGTGCCTTTGATCTTGGGCGTAGTCGTGGTGGCTGCGCTCATCGCCGGGGCGGTGTTTCGGAAGGATACACCGGGAAACGCTACGTCGGACGGTCGGGCGACGCGGACGACATCCGCCGCCAAGCCCTGACGCACATTGGCGCGGACTCGGACCACGAGCATGCCGAACCATCACCCCGACAACCCCCACGACCCCGACCTTCCGCACGAGCACCATCACGGGCGCGACCCGAGCGCCGAGGCTCCGCCGATGCCCGCCGCCGCGACCATGCGGGCTGAATTGCCGATCGAGGGCATGACCTGACACAATCAGTGTGTCCTCCGGGAGTGGGCAAGGTCACTGTTCGGTTTCCTCTTCCAACCTCCGAGACTCGATGAGAGCCAAATAAATACCTGCCTGCTGAACCATCTCGTAGGCCTGTTCAATGAGAGAGTTACCGTCCTGATTTCCAAGACAGTCGATCCAGCGCTTGCGGTGTGTCTCGAAATCGGAGTTCACGGCTCCCCCATCGGCACATCAATCTCATGCTCCGCCGCGCACTTGCGGGCGATCTCGTACCCCGCGTCCGCGTGACGGAAGACGCCCATCATCGGATCGTTGGCCAGAACCCGCGCGATGCGTTCGCGTGCGTCCGGCGTGCCGTCGGCGACGATGACCTGACCCGCGTGCTGGCTGAAGCCGATGCCGACGCCCCCGCCGTGGTGGAAACTCACCCATGATGCGCCGCTGGCAATGTTCACCATCGCGTTCAGCAGCGCCCAATCGCTCACGGCGTCCGTCCCGTCGAGCATCCCCTCCGTCTCGCGGTTCGGGGAGGCGACCGAGCCGCAGTCGAGGTGGTCTCGCCCGATGACGATGGGTGCAGTGACCTCGCCGCGCGCCACCAGATCATTAAACAGCAGACCGGCTTTTTCGCGCTGGCCGTAGCCGAGCCAGCAGATGCGGGCGGGGAGGCCCTGGAACTTGAAGCGCGGAGAGGCATGAGGCACTTGGCATTGGGCACTAGTGCCTGGTGCCAAGTGCCTAGTGCCTGTGGCCCTGCACGCCTTGAGCCATCGGTGCAGCCCCTCGTCCTTCGGGAAGAGGTCCATGAGGGCGGCGTCGGTGGTGTAGATGTCCTCGGGGTCGCCGCTGAGCGCGACCCAGCGGAACGGCCCGCGGCCGATGCAGAACTGATCGCGGATGTAGGCCGGGACGAAGCCGGGGAACTTGAACGCGTCCTTGTAGCCGTTGTCGAGGGCACGCTGGCGGATGTTGTTGCCGTAGTCGAACGTCGCGGCCCCCTTGTCCATCAGCGTCACCATCGCGCGGACGTGGTCCTCCATGCTCGATATGGATCGCTTGAGGTACTCAGCGGGCGAATCGGCGCGGAGTGCGTCCGCTTCTGGCAGCGTCAAGCCGTGCGGCACATAGCCGATGAGCGGGTCGTGGGCCGAGGTCTGATCGGTCAGCACGTCCGGCGTGATGCCCCGCTTGATGAGTCGGTGCAGCAGGTCGACAGCGTTGCAGTGAACGCCCACGGAGACGTTTTTGCCCTGCCGCGCGTACTCGACGGCGGCGTCGATGGCCTGGTCGATGGAGCGCGCATCAATAGGTTCCGGCGTCCCTCCCCCCCGGCTCACGCCGGACCCCCTCCCAGAGGGAGGGGGAGTCAAGGCGGGGACAATTTCATCGAGATACGAATCGTGGCAACGGCGTTCGAGGCGCGTGCGGTCAACGTCCGCGATCAGGCACGTCCCGCCATTCAGCGTGATCGCCAGC
>JAGVLZ010000066.1 GCA_020054055.1 Phycisphaerales bacterium | reverse complement strand
GACCCGGACCCCGACGCCCGGAGCAACGTGGCGGTGGCGTTTGGCCCGCAGTACGGGCCGGTGACGGGGCCGATGGTGGTGGAACTGCTGCGCAACGCGCACCGGCGCGGGTACGACCATGTGGTGATCGCGGGGTTCAACTTCGACGGCCCCGCCCAGACCGAGGCCGACAACCAGAGCCACCCCAAGGTGAAGATCCATCTGGCGCACATCCGGCCAGACATCAACCCCGGGATGAACGGGCTGCTGAAGGAATCGCCGCAGGCGGGGAGCGGGCAGTTGTTCACAGTGTTCGGACAGCCGCGGATCAGCGTCGAGGGGCCGCGCAAGAAGGGCGAGCCCGACGAGGGGATGTTCACCGTCACGATGGAGGGGGTGGACATTTACAACCCCGTGGAGGACAGCATCACCAGCAGCGGCGCGGGCAAGGTCGCGGCGTGGTTCCTCGACAGCGACTACGACGGTCGAACCTTCTGCATCACCCAGGCGTTTTTCCCCGACAAGAGCGCGTGGGAGAAACTGCAGAAGGCCCTGAACGGCAAGGACGGCCCGATCGACGCCGAGCGCTTCGAGGCGTTCAGCGGGACCACGAGCCTGCCCTTCCCGGCGGGCAAGCACAAGTGCGTGGCGGTAAAGGTGATCGATCCGAGGGGTAATGAGGTGATGGCGGTGGAGCAACTCGGATGAACAACCCAAATAGCGGCGAGGCTACTAGCCCTTCGGGAAACGCGTCGCGTTCGACGACCCCTATGGAAAAGGAGTTGTTCGAGCAACTCTCATGGATTTCAAAGACCTATCGAGGGCGGCATGATGAGCGGCGACGATATGAGACCAGGTACACCATATTGACGCTGACGGTCTTGCTCGCTGGCGCGGCAGGCGTGACGACCACCGACGCAAAACTTCCGCTAACCGTGATCCCTTGGGTCTACGTCTTCACAACCGTGCTGGCGTCGGTCGCGAGCGTGTTTCTGTGGTCGATACACCGGGCAAACCGCGGCGACATTGATCGAAGCGAGGAAGCTGAAGCCGTGATACGCGCGCACTTCGAGTTCGAGCCGGGCAGCCGACCCGCGTTTCTACGTCGTTGGACAAACTGGGCGTTGCAATCCCTCTGCATCGTTGTCACTTCTGTGTTCGTCGCCGTCTTTGTTCATACGGTCATCACCGCCAGTGCTGCTCAGGTTTCGCCGAATCCGGCGCAGGGCACACCATAAGGCAGGTCTCACCTGAATAGGTCATATGACCCTTGAAGTTCCAATCCAGCCGGTCGAGAAACCGATCCTCTGCTCTCCGTATGCGCCGCCTTCGCTTCACTGGCAGTACGACCGCACGACGGGCGAGGCAACCAAGGTCGCGGGTCGGCGGCCGTCGCGCTACTGGTACAAGACGAAGGACGATGTCAAAGGGCAGTTGACACTCGAACTGAGCGAGGGTCAGGACGACCTTCACATGGTCAACCAGATCCGCGAGGATGTGGCCCGCTGGCGGACGAGCAACTACGAAGGCGTGACGCCGATCACGCGCGAACTCCTGCATTACTGGGCGTCGCCCGAGCGGCCGCGGCGGCTCTTCTTCTGCCAGTTGGAAGCGGTCGAGACGATCGTGTACCTCGCGGAGATCCTCCGCAGCGGCAGGCGGCCGCGCTTCAACACGTTGTTCCCCGCCTCAGACCTGTCGAAACTCGTGGACACACCGGCGAACCCGGTGCTGCTGCCGCTCACCCGCCTCGGTTGCAAGATGGCGACCGGGTCGGGCAAGACGGTCGTGATGTCGATGCTCATCGCGTGGGCGTTCTGCAATCGTGGGCGGAACCCAGGCGACGAGCGATTCTCGAACGCCGTGCTGGTCTGCTGCCCCAATCTGACGGTGAAGGAGCGGCTGGCGGTGCTGCGCCCGGAGCGGCCCGACAACTACTACGCCGCGTTCGACATCGTGCCCGTGAAACTGCGGCCGCTGATGCAGAATGGCAAGGTCGTCGTCGAGAACTGGCATGGTTTCGCCCCCGAGAGCGAGCACTCGGAGGGCGGCAAGAGCTACGCGGTGATCAACAAGGGGGCGGAAACACCCGAAGCCTTCGCCAGGCGGGTGCTCGGCGATCTGTATGAGCGCATGCCGATCATGGTGCTGAATGATGAGGCGCACCACTGTTACCGGCCCGCACCGCTGACCGATGAGCAGCGTCAGGGGCTCTCGTCCGAGGACTTGAAGACTGCGCAGGAGGAGAACGAAGAGGCCACGGTTTGGATCGAGGGGCTCGACAAACTGAACAACGTCGAGGGTGGCCGGGGCGTGGGACAAACGAAGCCCGGCATCGCGCTGTGCGTGGACCTGTCCGCGACCCCGTTCTATATCGGTGGGAGCGGACACATCGAGGGCAGCCCGTTCCCGTGGCTCGTGAGCGACTTCGGGCTCGTCGATGCGATCGAGAGCGGAATCGTCAAGATCCCCCGCTTGCCGGTCAGCGACACGACCGGCAGGCCGGAAGCGCAATACTTCAAACTCTGGCAGAACATCAGGGACCGCTTGGAACCGGCCGAGTTTCTCCCTGGCAAAGGGAAGAAGCCAAAGCCCAACGTGGTCTATCGCGAGGGTGAACCGGCGCTGAAGCAGTTGGCCGGTCAATGGGTGGAGCGATTCAAATACATCGAGGAGGCAAAGCCCGGCCAAGTGCAGGCGCCGCCGGTTCTGATCATCGTCTGCGACAATGTGGATATCGCCGAAGTTTTCTACCGGAAGATCAGCGGTGAAGAACCCGTTGAGAGCGTGACTGCCGAGGATGTCGCAGCGGTCGAAGCGGTCGAAGCGGCCGAGGATGACAATGGCGAAAACGAAGTCGCATTACCAAAGGCAAAGGGGAAGACGAAGCAGAAGATCACGTACGGACACGGTGTGATCTTTCCCGAGTACTTTCAGAACACGAACACCGTCAAGCGCACCATCCGTATCGACACCGATCTGCTTTCGAAGGCGGAGAGCGAGGACCCGAATCAGTCTCGGAAGGCAGCGGCGGAAGCACTGCGGAAGGTGGTGTCTACTGTCGGGAAGCGCGGAGAGCCGGGCGAGCATGTGCGGTGCGTGGTGTCGGTGGCGATGCTCACCGAGGGTTGGGACGCGAACAACGTGACGCACATCCTCGGTTTGCGGGCGTTCCGAAGCCAATTGCTCTGCGAGCAGGTGGTCGGACGAGGCCTCCGCCGCATGGACTACACGCCCGACCCAGAGACTGGGTTGCTCACCGAGGAGTACGTCGATGTCTACGGCATTCCGTTCACGGTCATCCCGTTCAAGGGGCGTCCGGTCAACCAGAAGCAGCCGGACGACAAGCCTAAGAACCATGTGAGGGCGATGCCGGAGCGAGCCGGTCTGGAGATTCGCTTTCCGGTGGTCGAGGGCTATGCGTTCGCGTTGAAGAAGAACCTGATCAAGTGCGATGTGGGCGGGATGGACCCGCTTGTCATCGAGCCAAACCGCGAGCCGACCGCCACGTTCCTGCTGCCCACGGTCGGATATCAGGAGGGGACGCCATCGCAGACAGCGCCGTTCGGCTTCATCGAGCAGGATCGCGAGCAGTACTACCAACACACCCACCTGCAATCGATCAAGTTTCAGATCGCCCGGTTGGTGGTGGCGCACCTCGTTGGAGAGGCTGGCGGTCGCTCCAACGCGAAGGCTCGAGTGATGCGGCTCCAGTCTCGCCATCAATTGTTTCCTCAGGTGCTGCGGTTCGTCGACGAGTTTGTGCGGCGCAAGGTCGATTTCAAGGATGTTGACCACCGGGAGTTGGGGCTGGAGAAATATGTCGGCCGCATGGTGGGGTACCTCTGCGACGCCATCGTTCCCGACGCATCGGAGGGAGAGCCGCCGCTCCTTCCGGTACTCAACAGATACAAGCGAATCGGTACGTCCGCCGACGTGGACTTCATTACCACGCGGCCATGTCACGGCACACAACGAAGCCACATCAATCAGGTGGTGCTCGACACGCAGAAGTGGGAATCGAGCGTGGCATTCAGGCTTGAGGCTTCGGAGGTGGTGGAGCGATACGTCCGCAACGATCACCTTGGGCTACTGATCCCGTATGAGTTCCAGGGCGTCGACCACACCTACGAGCCCGACTTCATCGTGCGCCTCACAACAGGACTAAATGTCCTCCTGGAGGTCAAGGGATTCGAAGACGCTCAGACCACAGCCAAGCACCACGCAGCACGCAGGTGGGAAGGCGCGGTAAACAACGCCAAAGAGCATGGCCACTGGCACTTCCATGTGTGCCGCGACCCGCAGATTCTGGAAAAACAGCTGGCGTTCATCGCTACTCAGCCAATGCATAATCCGACCCCCACCCCGTCGGAAGCAAATGCCTCGGAGGATTGAAGATCGACCGTCATTCGGGGAAACCACCGCGGGCGGGACCCCTCACGGTGCACGCGGGCATTCCGCGATGGCATGGTTGCTGTCGGTCGCTCGTCTAAAAACGGCGTCGGGAGCGCTGACGACGACGCCATCGCGTGCCGCGAGATGTAGGCACTCCTGTCGCTAAGAATCCGAGATCAATAATAAGTGTGACCGCGAACTTGATGACTCCAGCGAGACAGACAACGCCGAGAATCCACCACAGAGCGACAGGCAACACAACAGGCGGCATATTTACCACGGTTTCCCTTTCCGGAAGGACGCGAAAGCAAACAGTTGCTCCGCGATAATCAGGATACCCGTCTCGTTGGGTTTTCGCGGCTGAAGTTGTTGCTCGGGGGAAAGCATCATGATTGGTCCCGACGCGCCGCGGCGTCGACCGGTGGTCGGCTCGCGATGCCTTCTCGATGGTTACTAGTGTAATGTTTCAGTATTGATGCAACATATTTCTCGCCGATTCGTTCTGCTCTACAAAGGAGCGGAGCCATGCGGATCGCGCCGGCCATCACGCT
>JAGVLZ010000104.1 GCA_020054055.1 Phycisphaerales bacterium | reverse complement strand
GACGGCTCGCTCGACGCGGCGAGCGTCGCGGTGGGGGTGGCGAGGATGAGCGCGCAGGGAGAGAGGACGATGAGGAAGGTGATGGCGGTGTACGCCGCGCTTGAGAAGGGCTCCCCAAAGGCGAGCCACCAGACCAGGAGGATCGCGAGGCTCAGCGCCAGCACGCCGGTGGCGTAGGGCTGCCCCACGCGGTCGATGAGTTGCTGCATCGGCTCGCGCTGCTCTCGGGCCTCCATCACGAGGTTCAGCACTTTCTGGAGGCTCGACTCGGCGGCGGGGCGCACGACGACCGCCACGATCGCGTTGTCGAGGTTCACGGTTCCCGCGTAGATCGCATCGCCCGCGCCGACTGTGCGGGGGAGGCTCTCACCAGTGAGCGTCGATTGGTCGATCGACGAGCGGCCCTCTTCGATGTTCGCATCGGCGGGGACGCGCCCACCCGGTCGGACCTTGATGCGGTCTCCTGTGAGGAGCGATTCGGGAGTGACCTCGGTCCATTCGCCGTCGCGCTGCGCGACGGCTTCCGTCGGCATGAGTTGGTGCAGGGCTTCGACCTCGCGCTTGGTGCGTGCGAGGGCCAGGTCTTCGAGCGCTCCCGAAAGGGTGAAGAGGAAGAGCAGGAGAGCTCCCTCCCCCGGATGACCGATCCCGGCCGCGAGGCCCGCGCCGACGACCATGAGGACGTCGATATCGACGGTGAGGGAGCGGATGGCTTCGGATGCGGCGCGCACGCCGTAGACCATCCCGATCGCGAGGCTTGCCCAGATCATGGCCCGCCCGATGGCGAGGCCCATCATCCAATCGAGCCCAACGCCGACGATGAGCAGCGCGCCCGCGATGAGGGCCATGACCAGTTGGAACTTGGGCAGCCAGATCCATGATGGGGTCGGCCCGCCGCCAACGAGCGGAGGAGAGACCGCGCCGTCAGCGTTGGGGATGATTCGGGGCGGGCTCGGGTCCACCCGCGTACCCTAGCGGAGCGAGGCCGGGAACCGCGGCCGACGCCGGGCATCCGATATCAACCAGGTCTCGGTCGGTCGATCCCGGGGCGATCCGGGTGATAGACTTATGGATCGCTGGGTGTGTTCGGCGGCTTGGGTTCGGTCTTGGACTCGTGGCGGCAATGGAGGATCGGTGATGAATCGGACAGTTCGCAACATACTCGTGGCGTTTGTGTCGATCGCGGCGCTTGTCGCCTCGTCCCCCGCGGTGCTGGCGCAGTCGCGGCCGGTGTCGGTGACCGACCAGCGGAACACCGAGCGGACGATCCGCACGATCAACAAGACGGCGGACGCGGCCGAACTGGGGCTGACCCGTCTCGCGACGAACGTGGACACGCTCCTGACCCGCCTCTTCGAGAAGGGTCGGAGCGAGATGCAACTGACGGACGTCGCGACGTACTACCGTCGTTCGGCGACGGCGTCGCGCTACCGGGCCGAGGCTCGCATCAACCGCGAGGCGGACAAGCAGGCCGCGACGCTCCGCGCCCGGGCCAACGCGACGGCGCTCCTCACCGAACTCGAGGAAGCGCGCGATGTGGCCATCGCCGAGGTCATCGCCGCCGAGTCGGCCACGCTCATGGCGATCCAGACCTCGCTGAGCGGGTTTGTGACGCCGTAAGGGCGCACGCGCGGGCCGGTTCCAACTACGACTGATGGTTCGTGGGCTTTGGCGATGGAGTCGATGATGTCAAGGTCAGTTTTCGGTTCGTTGCTCGTGCGGTGCGGTCTGGTTCTTTGGGTGCTCCTCGGGTCGGCGGCTGTTGAAGCGTCGGCCGAGCCGCCGGTGCGCCGCCCGACCGCTCCCGAGATTCTCGAAACAACGATCGCGCGCATCGAGGAATCGACCACGAAGGCGCAGGACCGGATCGAGGTGCTCGCGGATCGTGGGGTTTTCCGGCTGGAGCGCGCCGCGCTGAAGGGGGCGTCGCAGGCCTCGCTCGAAAAGACGGCGGAGAAGGCGAAGAAGGACTTCCCGGGCCAGGCCCGCAAGGCTCTCGCGCAGATCAACCGCGACGTGGGCAAGGCGATGATCCAGATGCGCTCCGCCGAGGAATACACGAACGATCTTCAGGAAGACCTCTTCTTCGAGCGCGAAGCGGCGATCGCGGACCTTGAGGATGCGATCACGGAGGGGGAGGCGCGGATCGATGAGGCGCTGGCGGAGTTATTGGCGGAGGCCGCGGCATTCTGAGCGGATCGCGTGCAATACCTTGCCCATCGCGGCGTTTGACCCACTGACCGGTCGCTTTTGCTCGTTCGGAAAGTCGAACCACCGGTGTCGCCGGGCATCCGCGTCGGCGGCGCTCAACCAAAGGAGGCATCTCATGCTCGCTATCAGTCGTTTCGCAGTCGTTGCGCTCTCGTTCGCCGCATTGGTCGCGCCGCAGGCCGCGCTCGCCGCGCCCCCGACGCCGGAGCAGGTCGTCGAGCGATACACCACCGGGTCGCAGGCGCTTGTCACGAAGTCGGGAGAAGCCATCGCCCGCGTCGCACAGGGCGCGGTCGAGGTTATCGTCGCG
>JAGVLZ010000291.1 GCA_020054055.1 Phycisphaerales bacterium | reverse complement strand
GGCACGCGGGGCGGGCGAACGTGGTGTTCTGCGACGGGCACGGCGCGGCGATGACGCCGGAGGAACTTGGGTACCGCCGACTGACGGACGGGAAGTTTGTCGATCTGGAGCAGGTGGATGATCCGCCGACGAACGCGATGTTCAGCGGGAGCGGGGCGGATAAGGACCCGGTGTAGGCGTGCATCCGCGCCACCACGGGATTCACTGGGCTCATCCCGAGCGTGAGGGTGATTCAGGTGTCGGGTGATACTGCTGCGTAGCGGTCGATCACTTCGCGGATTGCGCGGGCCGCTTCGCCCGGGTCTTTTTCGCCGCAGATCGCGGAACTGCCGGCGACGCCTTTGGCGCCGGCGGCGACGACTTCGACCACGTTGTCGGGGGTGATGCCGCCGATGGCGAGGTGCGGGGGGAGGGGCGGGTCGTTCTTTAGGTATTCCATGAGGTACATGGGCCCCGCGACGGGCTTGGTTTTGGTGGGGGAGGCGAACATGGGGCCTACTCCGCAGTAGTCCGCGCCGTCGCGGAGTGCGTGCTGGGCCTCTCGGAGGTTGTTGGTGGAATGGCCGATGAGGAGCTCGAAGCCGGTGATTTTGCGAGCCTGGTGGATGGGCATGTCGTTCTGGCCGAGGTGGACGGCGTCGGCGTGGGCGATGACGGCGATGTCGGGGCGGTTGTTGATGACGA
Organism: Phycisphaerales bacterium; assembly: GCA_020054055.1. Taxonomy (GTDB): domain Bacteria; phylum Planctomycetota; class Phycisphaerae; order Phycisphaerales; family UBA1924; genus JAEUIV01. Next base: position 10,212 of record JAGVLZ010000291.1, on the reverse strand, counting down.
TGGATGGGCCGAGGGGCTTGACGGTCTCGACGAGGCGGATGGCGCGGGCGGTCAGTTCCTTGTCGGAGAGTTCGTGCTCGCGGAGTTGGATGCAGTCCGCTCCGTTCTGGGCCGCGGCGATGGCGACATCGAGCCACGAGTGGCCAGCGGTGCAGAGTTTTTCGGTGATGAGGACGCAGAGGCGCCATTGCGTGCCGCGGCCGGTGCCGAGGGCGAGGAGGAGGCGTCGTTCGACGCCGTAGGCGCGGTAGCGGAGTTGCTCGACGGACTTTGCGAAATCTTCGGGTGAAAGGTCGGTGCTGTTCGGGGCTTTCGAGGCGAGTTCGGGGAGCGCTTTGGCATATTCCTCGATGGAGCGGAGGGCCTCGGTGAGGCGCTTGCCCGCGGCGAGGACGACCTCGCGCGCGCCCTGACGTTGGTATTCGCCGGGGGCGGCGATCGAGGTGCCGACATCGTTCGGCGTATCGCGGTGAGCGAGGCCGACGCCTTCGCCGCCGGGCATGTGGTCGAGGGTGGCGGCGAGTTCGTGGCGGATGGTTTTGAGCGATTCGGAGAGGGCGCGCGAGCCGAGGAGGAAGCGGGCGGCGTCCTCGAGCACGCGCATCGCTTCGCGTGCGCGGTTGGCGTTGGCATCGATGATCCTGGCTGCGTGGTTCATGGGACTGTTCACCGCGGAGGCGCGGTCAGCGCATCATCAACAGGGAGGAAAGAGATACCGGGATGATCCGTGGATCATCAATTCGTACTTGATCGTGGAGCGTGACCATAATCCCGAACGGAGCGTTATAAACAGCCTTTTCAAGGAAGGCACGCAGGCCGACCGTGTCTCGAAGCGGATCGATGCGTTGGCGGTACTTTACTTCCATCGGGATGCGTTTTTCGCCGACTGTCAGGACAAAGTCCACCTCAGGTTCCGCCCCTCGTTCCGGGAAATGGGCGACATCCAGATGAGGAATACCGGACAGCGTGTACCCGACAACGCTCTCGGCGATGTGTCCCGCGATGTCCGCCAGATGCGGAGACGCTTTCAGGCCCTCAGGGTCCAAAGGCACGACCTCTTCCAGCCAACTGGCTCGCAGCCCGTGATCGCAAAGACAAACCTTTGAGTTCCCTTTTTGCTTTTTGAGACGCAGCTCCATCGGGCGGATCAATCGGATTAGCATGGCGCCGTCAAGGAACTGGAGGTACTTCAAGATCCGTTGCCAACCGATATTCGCTGATAGCGCATTCTTGATCTCGGACACGAAAAGGGCTTGGGACGGTGCTTGTCCCGCATAACGACAGGCAAGCCTGAAGACTTCCTCAAGAAGCTGAGGATCGCGCTTGACACCGCGCGCGCCGATTCGTAGATCGTGCTGGATGGCGCGCTTAATTACTGTTTCATTCAGCTGATCCGCGATCTCCGGCCACGAAGTGTTGGGATTGGCTTGGGCCATTGGATACCCTCCGCGCTCGGAGAATCCTCTGAAAGCGAGGTCACGAACGACCTTCCTCCCAAGCGCCCAGGGCTCGAGTCCGTCCCAGAACTCGCGCCGTAGCAAAGGCTCCAGTCCATTCGTTGGCAGATATGGATCGACTCGTTCGGCGAATCGAAGGCCGAGGATTTCTCGGAGATGAAGCGTGCCAAGTTCAACTTCGGTGATTCTTCCGGCAAGGCTGTCTTTCCCCGCCTCAATGCGCAGTGCTGAACTGCCGGTCACGAGCACCTTGACGGAATGGTGATCAACCAGCGATTTGAGTTGCGGGGCCCAATCCTTGAGATTCTGAACTTCGTCGAACATCAGATAGGCGGGCTGATTGGCACGAGCGGCATCGTTGAAGGAACGCCCGAGCACTCGATTCTCAAACCACCGCGCGATCGCGAGAACAGGCTCGGCTACCTTACGGAGTGACGGAATCTCGTCGAACTGCACCCTGAGAATCCGAGAGCCCTGAACCTTGCGTTCTTCGAGCAAAGTCTCGATGATCTGCATCTGGAGCGTTGTTTTCCCAACCTGCCGGGGGCCACGAATGACCACCGCAGGAGCAAGACCCGAATCGAGTCGCTTCAGCGTCGTTTCGAAGGCCCAACGCTTGAACTTGGGTTGGGGTTTGCCGCGTTTCCCTTCCCACCATGGATTGACAGACCGGAGGAACTCATCGAGTTCGCTCGGAAGTCGTTCGCGGTCAAAGACATCTCGGCCCATGCGAACAGTCTAAGCGCCCGATGCAAGCCGCCCAACTCCTGTGCATTGCTTCGATCCGGGCAGACGCTCGCGGAATCTCGAACGTCCGAGGATCCAGCTCCATGTTTTCACCCCTTCACACTCTCTGCGTCCTCTGCGCCTCTGCGGTGAGATTCTTCTTCTGAGCGGCAGCCAAGCCCTGTTCGAGGTCGGCGATGAGGTCGTCCGCGTCCTCGATGCCGATGGAGAGGCGGATCATGGTGTCGGAGATGCCGAGGAGTCGGCGGGTGTCGGGGGAGAGTGACGCATGGGTCATGATGGCGGGGTGTTCGATGAGGGATTCGACGCCGCCGAGGGACTCGGCGAGGGCGAAGATGTGGACGTTTTCGAGCATCCGCCGCGCCTCATCGAGGCTGCCCTTGAGGTAGATGGTGATCATGCCGCCGAAGCCGTCCATCTGGCGCGTGGCGAGGGCGCGCTGCGGGTGCGAGGGGAGGCCCGGGTAGACGACGCGCTCAACCGCGGCGTGTGCTTCGAGCCACTTGGCGATCTTCATGGCGCTCTGGGCGTGGCGCTGCATGCGGATGTCGAGGGTCTTGATGCCGCGAAGCGTGAGGTAGGCGTCGAAGGGGCCCATGACGGAGCCGATGGCGTTCTGGAGGAAGCGGAGTTGCGCGCAGATTTGCGGGTCGTTGGTGGCGAGTAGGCCGCCGACGACGTCGGAGTGGCCGTTGAGGTACTTCGTCGAGGAGTGCATGACGAGGTCAAAGCCCTGCTCGAGCGGGCGCTGGAAGATGGGGGAGGCGAAGGTGTTGTCGCAGACGAGGATGCACTCCTTGCTGATCCCCTTGGCGATGCGGGCGATCATTTTCAGGTCCGCGAGTTTGAGGTTGGGGTTCGTCGGCGTCTCGACCCAGACCATCTTCGTCTGCGGCGTCATCGCGGCCCGGAGTTTGGCCTCATCGGTCAGGTCGGCGTAGGTGATCTTCAATCCCTGCGAGCGGGCACGGACGCGGGAGAAGAGGCGGTTGGTCCCGCCGTAGAGGTCGTCCATGGCGACCATGTGCGAACCGGCGTCCATGAGTTCGAGGCAGGTGGAGATGGAGGCGAGGCCGGAGGAGAAGGCGAATCCGCCGCAGGAGGGGTCGTATTCCTCGCTGATGCCGGTGTTTTCGAGGTGGGCGACCATGCGTTCGAGTGCGAAGCGGGTGGGGTTATGCGAGCGGGAGTACTCGAAGCCCTTATGAACGCCCGGCGATTCCTGGGCGTAGGTGCTGGAGACGCTGATGGGGGGCATGACGGCGCCGGTGACGGGGTCGGGGCGCTGGCCGGCGTGGATGACCTTGGTGGCGATGCGGGCGGAAATATAGTGTTCGTGTGGCATATCGGCTCTTTCGCTAGGTGTTGCCCATTCTACGCCCCAAGTGCCTGATGACTCGACTCACACGATTATCGCCGTGATTGGCACCATGACTGACAATCATGCGTTGTGTCGTACAATCCCAAACCTCCCGTAGAAAAGCGGGGCAGGTCGAGGTGGCGAGTGGCAATGACCGAAGCTGATATCCAGTGCGAACTCGCGTATGCGTATCTCCACGCGGTTGCGGCGCGCCTTGGTGTTGAGAGCCAGAGCGCGGCAAGGATCAGTGACAATCACGCCATCGATGTGACGCTGAGGACACACGCCAAGCTGGACAGTGATTTCGAGCTGGCATCGATTCCGCTGGATGTCCAACTGAAAAGTTGCTCAACGGAGCTCACTGATGACGGAACCCGGTTTTCCTATCAGATATCTAGGGGGCAGTATGAAAAACTTAGCGCGACCGACCGACTTGCGCCGATTATTCTCGTTCTCTTCATCTTGCCGAAGAACAAAGACGAATGGCTTACGCTTGACGAAGAATCACTGGTGACCAGAAAATGCGCTTATTGGGTCAGTCTGTATGGGGCAGCGCCTGTGACAGCCGATAGGCCTACTGTGTATGTGCCCAAGGCCAATCTTTTGAGCATCGACGGGATGCGCACCCTTCTGGGCAGGTTCAGCCGTCGAGAGGAGGTCCGCTATGTCGCGTAGTGAGTTGCCGACCGGACTGGCGGGAACCATTGTTTCACAGGATGCTCGCCAATATGCTCTGGCAGCTGGCTGGCAGAGGCTCGAACTTTCCATTCGAGACACTCCAGGGTTCTTCGGCCGTGTCGCTGCGTTTGAGCGTCCCGAAGATTCAAACGTTCAAGTATTGATTCCGCTGGATGAGCAGACAGCCGATTACGATGCCCGCATGGGCGAAGCGGCAGAGGCGATCGCGCGGTGGGAAAAGCGATCGGTGATGCAGGTTGCCAATGATCTTTTGTATGCGGCCTCAGACCTTTTGCGGTTTCGGGTTGCCTCTGCGGCGGTTGAGGATGGGTCCTTGCCGTTGGACGATGGGCTACGCTTGCTCGAGGGGATGCGGACAGCAATTCTTGCGGCAGCCCACAGCGTGATTTCTCCATCGCGATACCACAAGCGGATGAGCAAAGGTGACGCGGAGCAGTTCTTGTCCGCGTGCCGGATGGGGCAAACGGAGCGCGGCTCGTTCGTAGCGACCGTGGCGTGTCCTCTGAGAGCAGTTGAAGGCGATCTACCGCTCCTCGATGCCAATGAAGACCCGTTCGCACGAAAGGCGACGACGCTCTTAATGCGTTCGGCAGCGGAGTTGGTTTCTGCAATCGAGACCGATCAGGTTCCAGCGATGGTGGAAAGCAATAAGCGGGATCCGAAGATCAGCGCGAATTTGTGCGACGCCCTCGTGCGGATGCGCCCATCAAAGGACGGGGCGGAGTTGACGATAGCGGCAAGTTGGTCGAAGCTTCGCGCCGTGACGGCTGCGCAGGGCACCGGGATTGTAAGGATTCGAAGTACATACTTTCCTCTCATTGAAGAAATCTACAATGAACTTCGACCCGGCCTTGACGCGACTCCTGACACCTTTTATGGCTTTGTCGACACCCTAGACGGTGAACCGGGACTCGGCGGGCAAGTTGAAGGAGATGTGATTCTGCGGATTCTTGTGGGCGATGAGGAAGACAAGCTGATTCGGGCGAAGACAACACTCGATGCGGCGGCGCATGCGATTGCCGTGGAAGCCTACAGAACGCAAACCGCAATTCAAGTCGACGGGACGTTGACGCGGGGCAAGCGCCTCGGAACGATCGGCAATCCAGCGAATTTTCAGATCATTCGACAAATTAATGCGGCAATGCTGAACGAACGGCGTTGAAGTAGCGCGATTCTTTCACAAACTCCCTTCCATCGCCATCCGCAGTTTCGCGTCCGACTGCTGGCGGAGGTAGTTGATCATGTCGATCTTGGTGATGAGGCCGAAGTAGGTTCCGTCGTCCCCCACGACGATGGCGACGCGGTCGGCGCGGAAGATGGGGATGAGCGCCTCGATCGGCGCCTCGGGCTTCACGGTTTCGAGGCGGCGGGTCATGTAGTCGCTGACGGGCTTCTCGAAGGCGGCGGGGTCGGACATGACGGCGAGGAGGATGTCGCTCTCATCGATGATGCCGACGACCTTGTCGCGCGGGTCCATGACGGTCATCTGCGAGACGCCGTACATCTGCATACGCTTGATGGCCTGCTTCAGCGGCTCCTCGTCGCCCAAGGTGTAGTCCTCTTGCAGCGTGTGGCGGCGGGCGATGAGGTCGCGGAGGTTGTTCTGGGTGTCGCGCTTGGTGAAGCCGTTGTCGATCATCCAGAAGTCGTTGAAGAACTTTGAGAGGTACTTGCCGCCGGTGTCGCAGACGAGGGTGACGACGCTCATCGGTTTCGTCTGCTTGCGGCACCATTTCAACGCGGCGTGGACCAGGCATCCGGTGCTGGAGCCGGCGAGGATCCCCTCCTGGGCCAGGAGTTCGCGCGCCGCCATGAACGCCTCGCCGTCGGTGACGGGGATGGCCTCGTTCACGAGTTTCAGGTCGCAGATATCGGGAACGAAGTCTTCGCCCATCCCCTCCACCAGCCAAGGCCCGGCCTTGACGGTCTTGCCCTCGTTGACGAGCGGGTGCAGCATCGACGCGGCGGGGTCGGAGAGGATGATCTGGATGTCCGGGTTCTTCTCGCGGAGGTATCGGCCGATGCCGCTCAGTGTGCCGCCCGAGCCGACGCCCAGCACCACGGCGTCGATCCGGCCCTGCATCTGCTCCCAGATTTCGGGGCCGGTGGATTCGTAGTGGGCGCGGGTGTTGTGGTTGTTGCCGAACTGGTTGACGTAGAGCGAGTTCGGCGTGTCGCGAGCGATGCGGGCCGCGACCTCCTGGTAGTACTCGGGGTGCCCCTTCTGCACGTCCGAGCGGGCGAGGACGACCTCGGCCCCCATCGCCCGCAGGTGCTGGATCTTCTCCTGCGACATTTTGTCGGGGACGACGACCTTGAGTTTGTAGCCTCGCTGGCCCGCGACGAGGGCGAGGCCGAGGCCCGTGTTGCCGGCAGTGGCTTCGACGATGGTGGGGAGGGGGTTGCCCTTGGGGTTGAGTTTGCCGTCGCGTTCGGCGCCTTCGATCATGGAGAGGCCGATGCGGTCCTTGATGGACCCGGCGGGGTTCATCAGTTCCATTTTGACGAAGAGTCGGCACGGCGCGGCGCTCATCTTCGAGAGTTCGAGCATGGGCGTGCGGCCGATCATCTCGAGAACGGAGCGGAAGGGGGGGAGGAGGGGCGGGCGGGTGGACATCGCGGTGAGGCTGGCGCTGGCCGTGGAGAGATGTGTTGGAGTGTTGGCGGCGGAGGTGGGCGACATGAAGAATCCGTGGCGATCATGGGGTGGAAAAACCGCTTGCGTGAGCGGCCGAGCGGGCAAGCCGGAAGTTGAGTGTATCACCGTGATTATCGGTGGTTTGGTTGACTCGATTGAGCGACCCGGCACGCTCCCATTGCGGGTCCCGACTGCTCCGCGACGGATCGGAGCCTATAGTCGCCATATGAATCGCTTTCCTCGCATCACGTTCAATCCTTCGGTCATGGGGGGCAAGCCGTGCATCCGCGGCATGCGCGTGACGGTGGGGATGATCGTTGGGCTTGTTGCGGCTGGACACGACTTTGCTCACGTCCTCAAGGAACACCCGTATCTTGAGGAGGACGATCTGCGTGAGGCGTTGTCGTTTGCCACAATCAGCCGAGAAGCCTGAAATAATCATCCCGCGAAAGTCCCGCCGTCTTCGGATTGCTCCGAATGATCGACACGGGGACTTCCTTGTAAGTTGGGATAACCACGGTTCGAAGCACCGCCGTCTTCACATACGAGCGGTGGCTTCCCGCTTGGCGTGCAAAACGGAATCCCGCGGCGATGAAGACGCGCTCGAGTTCGTTCCAATGGATCGGTGTCATCCGCGGCATATCAAGCGGGGATTTTGAGCGCTCGTCGCTCGATGCCGACCCAGGCGGGAGACCGCCACGATCCGTCGAGTTTGTGATAGCCGCAGTCCGTGAGCACTTCATTCAGAGTACCCGTGTCTCGCGCCGTCATGAGGAAGCAGCGAACGGCCTTGCTCACGGCCTCGCGCGCCGCTTCTGGTGTCGCCCCGCTGCTCAGGACATCCAGCGGCATCGCCTGCGCGACGAACTGCCCGCCCTCTTCCCACACCGAGATCGTCAGGTCGATGTCCATAGGCGGATTCTAGGCTCTCCCGAAGCCGCACGATTCGTCGGCTTCCGCTTACAATCCGCTCCTCCATCTCACGCATTGATTTTCAAGGATTCCCAAGTGCCAGACAAACACTACGACCTTCTCGTCATCGGCGGCGGACCCGCGGGCTACGTCGGCGCCATCCGCGCCGCGCAACTCGGCCTCAAGGTCTGCTGCATCGAGCGCTCGAACCTCGGCGGCGTGTGCCTCAACTGGGGCTGCATCCCGACCAAGGCCCTGCTCGCCAACGCCGAACTCTACGAAAAGGTCGGCCACGAGGCGGACACCTGGGGGCTGAAGTTCACCGACCTAAAGGTGGACTGGTCCAAGGTGATTGGGCGCTCGCGGAGCACCGCCGACAAGGGGAACAAGGGGATCGCCTTCCTCTTCAAGAAAAACAAGATCGATCATGTGGTGGGGCACGCGAAGATCGTCGCGGGGCGGAAGGGTTCGACCCCGTGCAAGGTCGAGGTGTACGACTGCAAGGTGAAGGACACGCTGACGCAGGCACCGGCGGAGATCGCCAACAAGCCGCGCGAGGCGATCACCGCGACCAACGTGCTCATCGCGACCGGCTCGGTGGCGCGGGAACTTCCCTTCGCGAAGTTCGACGGCGACAGGATCATGGGCGCGCGCGAGGCGATGAACACCGCCACCCAGCCCAAGAGCCTCATCATCATCGGCGCGGGGGCGATCGGGATGGAGTTCGCCTACTTCTACCACTCCTACGGCACGAAGGTGACGGTGGTCGAGATGCTGCCGCGCATCCTGCCGGTGGAGGACGACGAGGTGTCCGCCGCGCTCCAGAAGACTTACGTCAAGGCGGGGATGAGCCTGATGACGTCGACGACGACCGTCGCGGTCGAGAAGACTTCGGGTGGTGTGAAGGTCACCGTTGCGCCGTTCGTGAATGGCAAGGCCGACGAATCGAAGAAGCAAGTGCTCGAAGCGGAGAAGGTCCTGCTCGCGATCGGCGTGAAGGGGCGCTACGACGGCCTGTTCGACGCATCGCTCGGCCTGGAAACCATCAAGGACCACATCAAGACCGACTACAAGCCCGGCGAGCAGGGCGATCCGGCGTTGACCTACGCGACAAGCGTTCCGGGGCTGTACGCGGTGGGCGATGTGATCGGCCCGCCGTGGCTCGCGCACGTCGCGTCGGAAGAAGCCGTCGTCTGCGTCGAGCGCCTTGCGAAGCACGAGCCGTATCCGATTCATTACGGCGTGATCCCCGGCTGCACCTATTGCCATCCGCAGGTGGCGAGTGTCGGATACACGGAGCGGGCGCTGATCGAGCAGGGCAAGGTGAAGGGGAAGGACTACGCGGTGGGGTCGTACAACCTGCAATCGCACGGCAAGGCGATCGCGGCGAACGCGAACGTCGGCTTCGTCAAGATCATCCGCGGCCTGCCGCGGGGCGAGATCCTCGGCGCGCACATCCTGAGCGATCAGGCAACAGAGTTGATCGGCGAGTTGACGCTTGCCCGCCGGCTTGAAGCGACGACCGAGGAGATCAACGTCACGGTGCATGCGCACCCGACGATGTACGAAGCGATCCACGAGGCGAGCCTGGCGAGTGAGGGGAGGGTCATTCACGCGTGATTTGACGACTCAATCGAGCGGATCACCCGCGCCGGATTCCCCACGACCACCACCCCGCGCGCCACATCCCTTGTTACCACGCTCCCGGTGCCGATCACCACATCATCCCCGATCGTCACCCCCGGCAGGATCACCGATCGACCTCCGATCCACACGCGGTTCCCGATCGTCACCGGCTTGCCGTACTCCGGCCCGGCGCAGCGCACCGCGGCGTCGGTCGGGTGCGTCGCGGCGTAGATGTGTACACCCGGCCCCATGAAGCAGGAACGCCCGATGCGCACCTGGCACACATCGAGGATCACGCAGTCGAAGTTCATGAAGAGGTTGTCGCCGGCGTGGATGTTCGAGCCGTAGTCGCACTTGAAGGTGGGCTCGATCTCGAAGCGTTCGCCGACGGAGCCGAAGAGTTCGCGGATGATGGCTGCGCGTTCGGCGGGCTGGTCGGCGCGCGAGGCGTTGAACCGCTCGGTGAGCGCCCGGCAGCGGAGGCGCATGGCGGAGAGTTCGGGATCGGAGGCCAAATACAGTTCACCCGCGAGCATTTTGTCGCGTTCGGAGCGGGCGGGGGAGGATGGCGGCTCGTGCTGCATGAATGATTCCATGCTCCAGACGAGCGGTCCCCCAAAGCAGCATCGCACGCTCGCCTTGGCGAGCGTGCGATGCGGGTGATGTTGAGACGAGTGTGCCGCGGGATCAGGGGTCGGGGGCGAAACATCCAAGGTCCCGGAGTCGTCTCAACCCCGCGAGCGCGCTGTCGCAGGTCGCGACGGTGCCGGCGC
>JAGVLZ010000080.1 GCA_020054055.1 Phycisphaerales bacterium | reverse complement strand
GTCGAGGACGGCGTCGATCGCGGCCCACCCCGCTTGCCAGTGGGCTTCGAGCGCGGCCCGATCCGCGAAGTCGTCGATGAACTCCCGGTCGCGGTCGCGCCACGGTTTCTCGCCGTCGGTCGTGAAAGGATCGGTCCAGCGGGAGCGCAGGTTGCCTCCGACGTGCTTCATGATGACGGCGATGGAGTTTGTTTCGGCGTCGAGGCGTTGGCGAAGATGTCGGAGTTCGAGTTGGCTCGCAGCTCCCTCGGCAAGAGCGCGGTAGCGGGCAAACTCGGATTGGACCGCGGGGATGACGGTATTCGCGACCATCGGGTCACGATACCCGTCTCGTTGACGCGGAGCGGTGGGGTCGATCCGTCGCGCTCACCGGCGACGGCGTGCCCAACCCAGTAGCCCGACGCCGAGCAGAGCCGCGCCGGACGGGGTGGGGACCACTTCCAGTCGGTAATCGCCCTCGGAAAAGAACGTGCTGTCCACGTTGATGTAGTACTGACCGGCGGCGGCGCCGGGGATCATCACCTCGTCGTGGCTGCCGACGATGCTGTAGTCGCCCGTGCTGTCGAGCGCGCCGGGGCTGTAGACGAACAGGTCGTTGTCCGAGCCTCCGAGGCTGTCCAGGATCACGGTCAGGTCGCCGCCGGCCCAGTTGAGCAGGTAGACATCATCGCCGCCGTCCCAGATGTCGAAGATGTGGATGCCGCTGTCGAACCCGTCATTGTCGTCGGCGTCGCCGAGGGTGCTGCCGGTGACCACGCTGCCGTTCGTGACCGGGCCGAGGATGATCTGGCCGCTGAAATCCGCGTGGGCCGTCGCCACCAGGCCGAAGGTCGAACAGACGAACAACATCACGACGCTTTTCTTCAGACGCATCTCGACCTCCTCCGTGTGCCGGTCGCGAGGCTCGGCTCGCGGGGATCGGCACGGTATCTAGGAATCCACCCTACCTCATACACGAGGCCTCGGCCACAGGAAAGTCCAAAGTTCGCGGGAACTCGTGCACTTGGACGCTTTTTGGTCCCGCCGACGGCCCAGTTTCACTGGGTGCCGCGGGTCGGCCGTGGGTGTCATCCCGGCGCGCGGGGACTCAGCGAGCAGGCCACCCGCCGCTCGGCCAAGGGATCGTGATGGATCCGCATTTGCGTCGCTTGTTCATTAACGGCGCGCCGGCACTCCCGATCGAGTTGATCGGGGGGTGATCCCTGTTTACCGGCCCGACGCTCGATCAAGGAAGATGCACATGCTCCAGTCAACGACCTTGCTCCGCTCAGTTCCCGGCGCCGTCCTGCTCATCGCTGCGGCCTCGGCCGGTGCGGGGCTCATCGACGACCCTTACTTTCAGACCGTTGAGATGATGAAGCACACGCAGTTCTCAGACGGCGTGGCTCTTGCCCGCTACTTCGGACCGGACGCCTTGTCGCCGATCCAAGTCACGACGCGCCTGGACCCGGAGAACCGATCGTTCGCCTATTCCGCCGTGTCCGGATCGACCTACCTGGGCCAGGCGCTGACGCTCGAAACCAGCGGCGAGTTCAACGAGACTTCGCAGCAATGGGAAACTACGTCTTCTGCCTCCCTTGGGCTGGAGTCATGGTCTCAGACGGGCTTCGGCGATTACGCCGATCCGGGTCTACGCGAGGGCAACCAGCACGAGTTCAACTTCGCCTGGTGGTCCGGGTTGTTCGACCTGCACATCGGAGTGGACTGGGTGGTCTTTCCCGATCAGACGGATTCGGTCTGGGAGATCTCGTTCACAGTGCTGGATATCCCGGTCGCGACGGCGCGGGGATGGGATGTCCTCTCGCCCGCGGGGTTCGAATGGGGCTGCACGGCCGTGGAGGTCGGCGGCACGCAGTTCTCCATCACCGGCTTCGGCACATCGGGGATCGGGGACGGGGTCTCGTGGATCACCACTGATATCCCGGCGTCCGGCACGATCGGGGTGCTCGGCGTTGGCGTGGTTTGGGTGCTGAGGCGGCGGCGGCGGCGGGGATGAGGCGCGTAGCGTGCTAGGCGGCGTCAACATGCTTCTCAAAGCAGAAGCATGCCACACGAGGCAGAGAAACAGGCCACCCGCCGACCGAAGGGAACGGTCGAAGGGGTAGCACGGTCGAGGTGAAGACACCTCGACGCGTGGCACTCAGGATTTGACTTTGCCACCCACCAACGGGGAAAGCACACCACTCACCCGACGGATACAATGAGGCACACGCTCTGGAGTCCTCCCTATGAAGACCGCCCGACCAACTTTTGGCGCGCTGCTGGCTGTGACCGCGCTCTTGCTTGTCGGGTGGATTTCTGATTCCAGCGCCGTCGCTCAACCACCCCCCGCTCAACTACCCCGCTACCCCCTACCCCCCGCTCAACTGCTCCCCTCCGCGAATACGCCCGACGAGGCTGCTGAGGACAAACACCCCGACATTCCCAAACGCGACCTCAGCAAGGCGGAAATCTGCCCGGTCCTGAACGTGGTGGACGGAGACACCATCACCGTCTATCGAAACGGGCAGGCTGAAACAATTCGCCTCATCGGCGTAGATACCCCAGAGACAAACGACCCGCGGAAAGAAATTCAGTTTTACGGAGAGGAAGCGTCGACATTCTCGTCGAATCTGCTCAAGGGCGAGCAGGTCTACCTGACGTTCGAGAGGCCCGGCGAAAAGGACAAGTACGCACGCACGCTTGCCCACGTCTACCGCGCGCCCGACGGGCTGTGGGTGAACTTGGAATTGATCCGGCAAGGATACGGACAGGTGTACCTTGACGCTGCATTCCATGACAAGGCTCTCTTTTTGGCGTGCCAGGATGCAGCAAAAGAGACGGAGAAAGGGCTTTGGGATCCGAAACGTAAGATGGAATTTGAGATCACCAAGGGACCGGCGGCAATTCCCTCGCCGACCCCGCTGTGGAAGCCCACTGAAGTGCCGGCCAAAGAGGTCAAGCCCGACCCACAGAAGATCACCGTCTATGTGACGTACCGCGGATCGACTTACCATCGCGCGGGATGTCAATACCCGTCCCGTTACATGACGACCATATCCATCGACCTTGAGGAGGCGAAGCGCCGCTACACCCCATGCAGCAAGTGCAAACCGCCAGAATGAGTGACGGTGATGGCCGTTCATAATTTCCCCATTCCCCGTCATGGTCGGTATCGGGTGGGGCGGGCGACCCGACCACACGCCTTGCTTGTCTCAACCAGTAATTGGCAAGCCGAGATGTGTGAGAAGTTCAAACATAGTTTCTGCGAGTCGCTTGTCTGCCACAAAGCGGGCAGGAGTCTGGTAATGATCTCGAATCGTCAAACACTCCCATTTCGCTAGCCCGTCATCCCCTTTCTTTCCTTGCTGAATGATCAGGTGGTCAAAAAAGACGAAGCCAATCACCTTGCACCCTTGAATCGCATTGTGCAGACCAGCCTCGTGCATACGAATAAAATGTCGGAACCGTTTTTCCTGAATTGAGCCGATGCCCTCAACAGGCGTCGCGAAGACGAAAGTCTTGTCGCCCGGATTGACGGCTTCCGAATAATCCATGAAGATGAATCCGGGTGAATCGGTTTCACGAATCTGCTTGCCAGCCTCATGCGATCGCTCATAAAGGCGATCAAGCGAACTGACACGCTTTGCTTCGATAGCGATTCGTTGATTGCCGAGAGTGCAAAGAAAATCAGCGCCCTCATCTTGGGGCTGCGGCGAAAGCCCCGCTCGTTCCAGAATGGCCAACGAAAACAACTCGAACTGGTAGTTCCGAGCGCCAGACTTTCCAGAGCTCTTCGAGGGAAGAGCGGTATCCCCAAATATTTTTCGCATTGTTCGCCAAATCTGCTTCTTCTCGGGCGCTGGTGACAGCACAGTCGTGATGACGTGGAGCTCTTGCAAATCCTTCATCCCCTGAAGCACGATTGGGAAATCAGCGCGGCTTGGGAAGATCCCGTTTTGCCTTTCCTTCAGAATCGCCTTTGCCACGAGGCAGAAGCGACTACTCCTTGATTGGTCGAGTTCGGGAAACCTCTCAACGAGTTCTAGCGCGTTTCGGGCTCCCTCCTCGAGAGAGCAGGGTGACAGCGGACGAGGGATGTAAAGCATTGCGGCATCCATGCGAATGTTTTACAAATTCCCCCTCTTCCCCTGCTCCATCTCCAGCGCCTCGAAGAGGGCCTTGAAGTTGCCTTTGCCGAAACTCTGCGAGCCCCGACGGCAGATGATCTCAAAGAACAGCGTCGGCCGATCCTGCAATGGCTTCGTGAAAAGTTGCAGCAGGTACCCCTCATCGTCTGAGTCCACAAGAATCCCGAGTTGCTTAACGCGTTCGTGGTCCTCGCGGACGGCCTGGTGGCCGTGCTGCTTGAGCATCGAGTTCACGCGCTCCCAGACCTTGTCGTAGTACGCCTCGGGGAGGGTGAGGAAGTCGACGCCGCGGGCGCGCAATGCCGCGATCGAGTGCAGTTCGTCATCCGTCCGCAGCGCCAGGTGCTGGACACCAGGGGTGTGGTCGTGCCAATCGAGGTATTCCTGCACCTGGCTCTTTTTCTTGCCGGGCGCCGGCTCGTTGATGGGCATCTTGATGAGGTTGTTGCCGCTGGCCATGACCTTCGACATCAGCGACGAGAAATCGGTGGAGATGTCCTTGTCGTCGAAGTGCTTGAACATGGTGAACTCGAGGACATCCTCGTAGAACTTCACCCAGTGGTTCATCTTGCCCATCTCGACGTTGCCGACGAGGTGGTCGACGTATTTCAGGCCGCAGGGGTGCTGCTTGTTGTAGTCGTTGACGCCGATGCCCTCGAGTTTGCGGAACATCGGGTTGAGCAGCCCGCCCTGTTTCACCTTGGTGAGTTCGTACGCGCCGGTGCGCGAGACGAACGAGTGGATGCAGCGCCCGTAGGTTTGGATCGAGGCCTTGGTGATGGAGCCCTTCTCATCTGAATACACCTTCGGCTCGCCTCCGGGGGCCGGCGTCGCACCGTTCTTGACCGCCTTCTCCCAGGCCTTCGTCGCGTCGAACACCGTGAACGCCACGTCCTTCACGCCGTCGCCAAACTGCGCGACCTCCTTCGACGCCGGGTGATCCTTTGTCAGACCCGAAGTCAGGATGAAGCGGATGTTCCCCTGGGTGAGGAGGTAGTTGGCCTCGTCGCGCGAGCCCGTCGTCTGGTCGCTGACCTGCTCGATCGTGAAGCCGAAGCAGTGCGCATAGAAGTACGCCGCCTGCTTCGCGTTGCCGACGTAGAAGCGCACATGGTCCACATCAATCAGCGCCAGCGGATCGTTCGCGGCGTAGGGCTTCAGCGGGGCGTGAGCGGTCGAAGGGACGGTCGTCATGGCTTGGCTCCGGGGTGAGTGGACCCCCGATTATCGAGGTCACGGGGGGCATTGGCAACATATTCTTCGTCAAAAAAGCCATTTCGTCGAATATCCGCTTGATTCCGTCGCCCACTTGGAAGAAACTCCTCCAGCACACTCTGGAGCAGACAAGATGAGTCCCAACACCAAGCGCAGCGAGAACGGCACGGCCGCCACCGCCCGCCGCGGCGTCCAGCGAACCAAGCGCCCACGCGTGAAGTTCGACGCCATCGACCTCGCGATCCTCGAACAACTCCAGGCCGACAGCAAGATCACCAACGCGACTTTGGCGCAGCGCGTCGGCATCAGCCCGCCCAGCACGCTCGAGCGCGTGAAGAAACTCGAGCAGCAGGGGATTGTGCGCGGGTACGTCGCGCTGATCGACGCGGTGATGGTGGACAAGAGCATCTGCGGGCTGGTGCATGTCACGCTCCGCGAGCACGGCGAGGACAAGTTGACCGTTTTCAAGAAAGCCGTGCAGGCGTTCGAGGAAGTGCAGTCCGCGTGGCACACCGCGGGCGAAGAAGACTTCATCCTGAAGGTGCTCGTCACCGACATGCAGCAGTACGAGGACTTCGTGGTGTACCGGCTGAGCGCGGTGCCGAACATCGGGCGGATCCGGACGAGTTTCTGCCTCAGCACGGTGAAGGATGACACGAACGTGCCGCTCGACGCGGTCCGCGGCAGCGTCACCGCCGAAGAGTGATCGCGTGGCATGCTTCTGCTCTGAGAAGCATGGTGTCCCCCTACTCCGAACGAATCACATAAGGCAACCCCTCCAGCACGCACGATCGCCCCGGCTCCCCCGCGAGCGTGACGCCCGTCTCGTGCGGCTCCGCCGCCAGATAATCCGGCATGAACCACTTCCTTCCGCGCCGGACGATGATGAGCAAGCCGCGCTCATCGCCGATTGAGG
>JAGVLZ010000173.1 GCA_020054055.1 Phycisphaerales bacterium | reverse complement strand
GGAGATGTTGCCCGTGAGATCATAGCGGCACCGGAAGCAAGGGATGACCTTGTGCGTCCGCGCGGGGACGAGGACGATCATCACGCCGACCATCAGGATCAGCGCCTCATACGCCGTGGCGACGATGCTCAGGATCATGTTGTCGATGTGCAGGAGCGAACGGATGAGTTGCACCCCCGCGAGCGCCACGGGGATCGTGACGAGCAGGACCAGGTACGCGGGCCACCGCCGGCGGAAGTAATGCACGCCGAACCAGATGATCCCCGCATAGAGGGCGAAGAAGTACACGGGATGATGGTAGCGGAGTGGAGTCGTCCGCGACGCGGCGGATTATCCGGTCGGGTCCGCGTCGGGCCTCGCGACCGGCGCGATCCCCGTACGGATGGTTCGCCGCGCCACATCGATCAGTTTCTCGCGATGGTCGCGCGCGTACTTCTGGAGCAGACGCATCGCCTCCGGCTCGTCCACGCCCGATTTCTTCACGAGAATCCATTTGGCGCGCTCGATGTACTTGCGCTCCTCCAGTTGCCGCTCGGCCTCGGTGCCGGCCGCGCGCTCCGCGATCAGTTGCTGGTACCTCGCCCAGGCGACCTGGATCGACGCGCGCAACTGCCCGCTCGTCGGCGGCTTAACCAGGTACCCGAACACGCCCGCGTCCTTCGCGTGGTCGATCGTCTCGGCGTCGGAATACGCGGAGACGATGATGCACGGGATGAGCAGTTCTTCGAAGAGGGTCTTCGCCGCGGAGAGGCCGTCGCCGTCGGGCATGCGGATGTCGAGGATCGCAAGGTCGGGATGTGCGTGGCGGGCGAGTCGCACGGCCTGCGCTCCCGTCGTCGCGGGTCCGACGCTGATGAAGCCCATCGAGGAGAGCAGGCCGATGATCTCCACCGTCACCAGAAACTCATCATCCGCGACGAGGATCCGCGTCGGGCTCGCCGGCGCGCCTGCCGCGTTCGTCGGCCTGGGCGAATGCCTCGGTGCTTCGGTTGCTGCGTTCATGATTCGGGTCTCCGGCGTGGGGTGACGTGACAAAGTCCTCGCTGGGTTCGGCGGCGTCGAGCAGGGTATTCATCAGGAAGAGCATCCCGCCCGGCCTGAAGATGAAGTCGCAAGTCCCGCGGAGTTCGCTCGACACGAAGCCGCGGATCAGCCGACAACCGACCCCCTCGCGCGTGGGTCCGGGGTCGAAGCCGGGGATGTGCTCGGTCCAACGGATGACCACGGAAGTGTGCTGGTTGGCGTGGGTCGCGTCCCACTCGACATCGATGCATCCGCCCGGATCGCTCAGCGCGCCATATTTCGAACTGTTCGTGAAGAGTTCCTGCAGGATCATCGAGAGGGCGCCGGCCTGCTTCGAGAGAACACTGACGCGCGGCCCGCCGATATGGATGCGGGACCGGGCATCGCCCACGATCTGATCGGCCAGGGCCCGAAGCAGCGCTTCCAGATCGACGGGCATGCCCGGCGCCGGGGCCATGAGTTCGTGAACATGCAGCATCGCGCGCAGTTTGCCCCGGATGGCCGAAGCAAGGTCGGCCGAGTTCTTGCCGGATTGCTCGTAGACGCCGATCAGGCCGAGCAGCCCCGCAAGATTGTTGCGCACCCGGTGCTCGAGCTCGCGGAGCAGCGCGTGCTCGCGGTCGAGCATCTGCTGCTGTCGGCGGAGCGCGAGTTCGAGTTGCTCCGCGGTCTGCCTCTGGGCCGTGATGTCGGAACGGATGGCGACATACCGCGTGACGCGCCCCGCCTCATCGCGGAAGGGGACGATCGTCGTGTCCACCCAGTAGATCCCGCCGTCCTTCGCGCGGTTGCGGATCTCGCCGTGCCAGACATCGCCCCTCGCGATCGTCGCGTACATCGCGCGGAAGAACGCCTTGGGGTGATACCCGCTGTTGATGATGCGGTGGTCCTGCCCGATCAGTTCCCCGCGCGGATAGCGGCTGATCTCGCAGAACTTGTCGTTGACGTAGGTGATGCGTCCCTTCGAGTCGGTGATCGCGACGATCGCGCTCTGGTCGAGCGCGAACTTCTGGAAGGTCAGTTCGCGCGTCTCGCGCGCGATGTCGGGCAGGGCGAGGGCCTTCGGGATGACGGGCGCCAGCGCCGCCACCGTTGCGACGGAGACGATTGCGGTCACCACCTTGACGGCCGCCGAGAGTTTGTACGCGGGCCACCAGAAGATCGCCGCTTCAATCAGGTGCCCCGACCCGCACGCGAAAATGAACGCGCCAAAGAGCCATCCGATCAACGGAAACGGGACCGCCGGGCGTCGGACCATGTAGAAGGCGATCATCGCGGGGATCGTGAAGTACGCTCCCCAGATGACCACATCGGAGACGATGTGCGTCCAGCCCAAGAGCGGCGTCCACCCCGTGCCGCACTCCCACCGCGGCGGGAACCCGGTGGTATCCAGGATCGTCGAGACAACCGGGATGGAGGCCGCGGTGATCGGCGTCACATTCGCCGAAGCCGCGCACTCCGCGCACGAACCATGAGCATCACCCCCCCGCGACGCCGCCGCGAGCACCCCCGCCGAACCGATCAAAAACACGATCGCCGCGGCGCGGCGCAGAATCGGGTTGAAAGTTCGAGCGCTTCGGTGGAATCCGCTCATGGAGGGGTCTCCGGGTGCCGGTCGGCGGCCATGCGACAACCACCCCGAGACGACTCCCCGGGGCGGGACGACTTCAGGGCCGTCGGTCTGAGTTGGAGGACAAGCGGTCAGAACACGCCCAGAAAGCGCGGCGATGTAGACCTCCATCATATCGTTCCCGCTCCCAGCGGGAAAGGTCCGCTTTCGCTGGCCTTCTGCCCACACCCGTGAGTCGACACGACGTTATTTGACATAAAATAGAGTTCGACGCGCGCGCTCCGGGATTCCTGACCGGTCCCGCCGCGCGATGCGAAATCGATGAGGATCAGCGGCGTCTCTACCAACGCGGGCGGGGTCAGGCCATGGTGGAACTGAACGACGATGCTCGCATCGCCAGCAGGGGTCAGGCGGCGTCGCTCGGCTTGATCGGTTCCGGCTTCAGAACTTTCGTCAGCGTGACCTCGTTGCCCGAATCGTTCCATGAGACGGCGTCGCAGTAGGCGCGCATGAGCAGCAGGCCGCGGCCGCTGGCGGTGAGCAGGTTTTCCGGCGCGGTGGGGTCGGCCACGGCGGCGCGGTCGAAGCCCTTGCCCATGTCGCGGATGACGAACGAGGCGGACGACTGGCTGAAACGCATGATGACGTGGACCTCGCGGGCGCGGTAGGGGTTCTTCGCCCGGCGCGTATCGATGAGCGCGTAGTAACGGTCGGAATCGTTGTCGCGCATCTCGGACCCGACATCGAGATTGCCGTGGATGATGGCGTTGGCGAGCGCCTCGGTGAGGGCGATGCCGATGCGGGTCTGCTCGCGCGGGGCGGAGAGGCCGTAGTCCTCGAGGATGCGCTGCACATAGCCGACGACGAGCGGCACGACGCCGGGGTCGTTGGGAATGTGGAGTTCGATCGCGCCGCTGCGGAGATAGGGGCG
>JAGVLZ010000341.1 GCA_020054055.1 Phycisphaerales bacterium | reverse complement strand
GGGGCGCGGGTCACAGCCGTGGACTTCTCCGATGGGATGCTCGCGCGGGCGCGGGCAAAGGCGGGGGCGGAGCGGGTGACGTTTGTTCAGCACGACATCGCGGGGAGGCTGCCGCTGAGCGATCGAGGGTTTGATCGTGTGATCTGCTGCCTGGTGTTCGATCATGTGCGAGATGTGGCGGGGCTGTTTGGCGAGTTGGGGCGCGTGTGCGCTCCGAGGGGGCGGATCGTGGTCTCGATCATGCACCCCGCGATGATGCTGCAGGGGGTGCAGGCGCGGTTCAACGATCCCTCGACGGGTGAGAAGGTGTACCCGGAGAGCGTGGCGAATCAGGTGAGCGATTATGTGATGGGGGCGGTTCGCGCGGGGCTGACGATCGAGCACATGAGCGAGCACATGATCGAAGAGTCGATCGTGAAGATCTCCGCGCGGGCCGCGCCGTATGTGGGGTGGCCGATGCTGCTGATGATGGGGCTGCGGCTCGGCGCGCGGGAGAAGAATTAGAGCGCGGAATTGCCTACGATGGCAGATTGATCGGTTGGATTTCGGAGGAAGTTTGGTCATGGAACTCGCGCAACTACGCAACACACTCAAGGCACAGCCGTTCAAGCCGTTCATGGTCTGTCTTGTCGACGGGCGCCGTTACTATGTTCCGCACTCCGAGTTCATGTATGTTCCGGTCGGCATGCGGCATACGACGGTGTTCTATAGCAACGAGGAGGAGCAGGCGATGACCATCCTCGACGCCGCGATGATCGCATCGATCGAGTTTGGCGACACGCGGCCCCCGAGCAAACCGAACGGAACGAACGGCACCGGTCACTGAGCCAGTCACGCCTCTGGATCGTCCTTCTCTAGTCGAACTCAACTCCCTTTGGAAACACTCATGTCCGCTTCCACCACTCCCGTCATCCTCGCCGCCAAGCGCACCCCCATCGGCAAGTTCTTCGGCGGCCTGTCGAAAGTTCCCTCGCCGGTCCTCGGCTCATACGCGATCAAGGCGGCGCTCGAAGAAGTCGGCGGCATCGCGAAACTCGGCGCGCAGGTTGATGAGTGCATCATGGGGTGCGTACTGCAGGCGGGCCTCGGCCAGAACCCGGCGCGGCAGGCGGGACTCAAAGCGGGGCTGCCGGACACGCTGAATGCGCAGACGATCAACAAGGTTTGCGGGAGTGGATTGCAGGCGGTGATGCTCGCGGCGCAGTCGATCAAGGCGGGGGACAACCAACTGGTGGTGGCGGGGGGGTTCGAGAACATGACGGCGGCGCCGCACTTTGCCAAACTGCGCGATGGCGTGAAGTTCGGCCCGGCGACGTTTGAAGATCACATGCAGTACGACGGGCTGCGCTGCGCCATCGAGTGCTGGGGGATGGTGAGCGGGGCGGACCACATCGCGCAGAAGTACGAGGTGAGCCGCGCGGAGCAGGATCGCTTCAGCGCGCAGAGCCATCAACGTGCGGCGGCGGCGACCAAAGGCGGGTTCTTCAAGAATGAGATCGCGGCGCTGACGGGCGAACAGT
Source organism: Phycisphaerales bacterium (assembly GCA_020054055.1). GTDB lineage: Bacteria > Planctomycetota > Phycisphaerae > Phycisphaerales > UBA1924 > JAEUIV01. The sequence goes on along the minus strand of JAGVLZ010000341.1, from coordinate 5,090 downwards.
GCATGGACAAGAAGTCGCCGGGGGTCTCGGCGGATGAGGGGATCCGCGCGGAGAGCACGGCGGAGGGACTGGCCGGGCTGCGCCCGGTGAACAAGGACGGAACGGTGACGGCGGCGAATGCTTCGCAGATTTCCGACGGCGGGGCGGCGGTGATCGTCGCGAGCGCGGCGAAGGCGGAGCAGATGGGGGTGAAGCCGATCGCGCGGATCGTTGCGTATCACACCAGCGGCCTAGCGCCGAAGGACATCTTCCGCGCGCCGGCGCTCGCGATCCCCGCGGTGCTTCAGAAGGCGGGGCTGAGCGTGAAGGACATCGACCTCTTCGAGATCAACGAAGCCTTCGCAGCGCAGGTTCTCCAGAACATCAAGGAAGTGGGCATCACGGAAGAGAAGTTGAACATCTGCGGCGGGGGCGTTGCGCTCGGGCACCCGATCGGCGCGAGCGGGGCGCGGGTGCTGACGACGCTGATCCACCAGTTGATCCGAACCGGCGGGAAGCGCGGGCTGGCGGCGCTGTGCCTGGGCGGGGGGAACTCGGTGGCGATGGTGGTGGAGAGGTAATAGAGTTTTAAGCAGGAACAGGAGTATTTCAGTGATCTCAGAGCAGCTCAGGGAAGTGCATCAAAGCCGGCCGTTCAGGCCGTTTGTTCTCCATCTCACCGATGGGCGCAAACTCCGGGTGAGTCATCCGGAAGCGATGGCGGTCACGCCGGGTGGGCGAACGGCGTACATCGTTACGGGCGAGGCTTCACTTCAACGGGTTGATGTTCTGCTGATCGTCTCGATCGAGGAGCACGCATCGGGCCGCGGACGGCACCGCTCGAACGGGCGCGGGTGAGGAGTTTGCCTCGGAGGTTTATTGACGATCGAAGAGATGAGACGGGTTCACTGGGCGAGGCCATTCACGCCATTCACTGTGTACCTTGCCGACGGACGGGGACTGAAGGTGAAGCACCCAGAGTTCATGGCCATCTCACCCGGAGCGCGGATCATCCACGTTGTGGGCGACGACGGCGGGATCGAGAGCGTCGACCTTCTCATGGTTGTTTCGCTGGAACGAGCAGTGCAGAAGCGGAAGCCGCCATCGAATGGCAATGGGCGGCACCAAGTGATTCCTACCTCCCGCTATTGATTCACACCCCCCATCCCCCGCCTCAACTCAGCGATCCGCGCCATGTGGTAGTCGTCGTGCTCGCAGACGAAGCAGACGGCGTCGACGAGGCGCATCGGCATTTTGAGACGCGGGTGGATGGAGACTCGGGCGAAGTCGGGCTCGGTGAGGTGTTCGAGTTTGGCCACTTGTGACAGGCGCGCGGCTCGTAACTCCGACGTGATCTCGCCAATCTCGCGGGCGTTGTAGTTGGCCTGCCTGGTGGCGAGGTTCTGCATGTCGGCGGCGCGGAGTTCGGGCTTGCCCGCGGCGTAGTCGTCGAGGCGGGCGTCGAAGAGGGCTTCGAGGGCGAGGAGGTGGCCGATGTTCTCCTGGATGGACCAGCCCTTGCCATCGCTGCGCGTGAGTTGATCGCGGGTCAGGCCTCGGACGCGATCTTCGACGCGGGCGGGGAGTCCGCGGAAGCGCTCGACGATGTCGGGTTGCTTGGTGACAGGGAAGTCGAAGGTGAAATGGCGTTCGATCCAGGGCCATTTGGGCATGGAGAAAAGATAGCAAGGCACGAGAGGAGGTAGGCAAGGCAGAAGACACGGGTTGAAAACCCGTGCCACGAGAGGGGGTAGAAGGGGTAGTGGGGAGGCTGCCACTACTTCTTCAGCAACCGTTCCAGGTAGTGGATATCGACGCCGCCCTGATTGAAAGCCGCGTCGTTCATCAGGTCGCGGTGGAGGCCGATGGTGGTTTTGATGGGCTCGACGATGAACTCGCGGAGGGCGCGGTCCATTCGCTTGATCGCTTGCTTGCGATCATCCGCGTGTACCAACAACTTGCAGATCATCGAGTCGTAGTTGGTGGGCACGCGGTAGCCCGCGACGGCGTGGGTATCGAGGCGGACGCCGGGGCCGCCCGGTGGTTCCCAGCGCGTGATGAGGCCGGCGCTCGGGGCGAAGTTGCGCTCGGGGTCCTCCGCGTTGATGCGGCACTCGATCGCGTGACCCTTGATATGCACGTCGCGCTGCTTGAAGGGCATCGCCTCGCCGGCGGAGACGCGGATCATGGTCTTGACGATGTCGATGCCGGTGATGAGTTCGGTGACGGGGTGCTCGACCTGGACGCGGGTGTTGACCTCGAGCATGTAGAAGTTCTGCTTGTCGTCCATCAGGAACTCGACGGTGGCGGCGCCGTGGTAGCCCGCGGCCTTGATGAGGCGGGCGGCGGCCTTGCAGACTTCTTCGCGCTTGCGCGAGTCGATGCCGGGGCCCGGAGCCTCTTCGATGAGTTTCTGGTGGCGGCGCTGGACGGAGCAGTCGCGCTCGAAGAGGTGGACCGCCTCGCCGTACTTGTCGCCCATGCACTGGACCTCGACGTGGCGGGCGCGCTCGAGGTATTTCTCGATGAAAACCGCGCCGTTGCCGAAGGCGGCCTGGGCCTCCTGCTGAGCCTGCTTGATCCCCGCGCGGAGGGTGACCTCGTTATGGGCGACGCGCATTCCGCGGCCGCCGCCGCCGGCGGAGGCCTTGATGATGACGGGGTAGCCGATCTTCTTGGCGATGTTCGCGGCATCGTCTTCTTCGGTGACCGCCCCCTCGGAGCCGGGGAAGACGGGGACCTTGTTGGCCTTGGCGGTCTTCTTGCAGGAGACCTTGTCGCCCAGTTTGGCCATCGCTTCGGGGGTCGGGCCGATGAACTCGATCTTGCAATCGCGGCAGACCTCGGCGAAGTGGGCGTTCTCGGCGAGGAAGCCGTAGCCGGGGTGGATCGCGTCGGCGCTGGAGATCTCGGCCGCGGAGATGATGCGCGGAATGTTCAGGTAGCTCTCGGCGGGGGGCGCCGCGCCGATGCAGATCGCCTGGTCGGCCATGCGGAGGTAGGGCGCGCCGCGGTCCGCCTCGCTGAAGACGGCGACAGTCTGGATCCCCATCTCCCGGCAGGCGCGGATGATGCGGAGGGCGATCTCGCCGCGGTTGGCGACGAGCACCCGGCTGAACATTTGCGATTTCTTGGCCATGAGTGAGTTCGGCGTCGTTCAGAATCAGGACGGGCGCACGAGGTACAACTTCTGGCCGAACTCGACCGGCTCGCCGCTCTTCACGAGGATTTTCTCGACCTTGCCCGAGCACTCGGCCTTGATTTCGCTGAAGACCTTCATCGCCTCGACGATGCAGACCACGGTGTCCGGGCCGACGTTTGATCCGACGGAGATGTACGCCGGCGAGTTCGGGTCCGGGGCCGCGTAGTAGGTTCCCACCATGGGCGACTTGATCGCGATGAAGTCGGACTCGTCGTCCGCGGCGTCGTCGCCGCTCGCCGGAGGGGCGGCCTGTACGGATTGATGAACGATGGGGGTGCTCATCATGGGCATCGTGCCCTGCGGCACGCCGCGCTTCAGCACCACCGCCTCCTGCTGGTCGCGCAGTTCGAGTTCGGAGAGGTCGTTCTCGACCATCAGTTTCACGAGTTCGCGGAGTTTTCGGTAATCAACCATGGAGCGTCGCCCACTGAAGGTCCTTGGGGAGCGAGCACAGGTTGCGCGCCCCACGATCGGTCACCAAGATATCGTCCTCGATCCGCACACCGCCGATGCCGGGAAGATACACGCCCGGCTCGATGGTGATGACCATGCCCGGTTCGAGGACCGTTTTCGTCGTCGTAAAGAGTCGCGGCCCCTCGTGGATGTCGAGCCCGATGCCGTGCCCGAGGCCGTGGCCGAACTCCTTGCCGTAGCCCGCCTTGGTGATGAGCGCACGGGCCACGCCGTCGAGCTGGCTGGCGGTCATGCCCGGGCGCACCGCGTCGATCGCGGCGAGGTGAGCGTCGAGGACGATTTCGTAGACTTCCTTGAGTTTCGTGGGCCACGAGCCGAGTGCGAACACGCGGGTCATGTCCGCGCAATAGCCGTCGAAGCGCGCACCCCAGTCGATCAGGAGTGTCTTGCCCTTGGCGGTTTTCTCGGGGCCGGCACGGTAATGCGGCTTGGAGCCGTTCGCCTTGGCGGCGACAATTGACTCGAAGGACAACCCATCCGCCCCGCGGCATTTCATCTCGTACTCGAGGCGGGCCGCGATCTGGCGCTCGGTCTGGCCGGCCTTGATTGTCTTCAACGTCGCCAGCAGCGCATCCTGCTGGACCTTCGCGGCCTTCGCGATCGCGGCGATCTCGGACTCGTCCTTCACGAGGCGCAATGTCGCCAGCAGGCCGACCGAATCGCGCACGCGAGACGCCCCGACGGCCTTGGCAAGATCGACGCGCGACTGCGCTCCCAGATGCTCCGACTGCACGGCAAGCGCCCGGGGTTTGAGGCGATTGATCGTCTCCGTCTGCGCCTCGGGCATCCCGCCCTTGCGGATCACGATCTCCGCACGGCTTTTCAGCGGTTGCAACTCTTCCTGGAAGCGGAAATCGCTGATGATGATGAATGTCTTCTCGGTCACCAGCGCCACGCTCGCCTCGCCGCTGAAACCGGTGAGGTAGCGGATGTCGTTGGGATAGGTGATGAGCAGGCCGTCGAAGCGGTGTTGCCTCAGCGAGGCGCGGAGCCGACGCAGCCTGGCCGCAAATGGAGGGGAGGTCGGTCGGCTGTTGACGGTCGATCGCTTCGCTCGCATGAAGCCGGCGAGTATACAGGTCGTCCCCCGGCGCGCCTCAACCCGCGCCCGGCTCGCGCATCGACACGGGTCGGCCCAGCACCTCGTTCAGCGCGAACAACCGGCGTATTTCCGCGCCGCGCTTCGCCCTTCCATCTGTTCCGAAGAGCAGCCCCCTGACTCCCAACGCGGTCGATCGAGGACGGACACTCGCCACTTCGCCGATGGAATTCGCGCCGTGCCGTCGCGCCTGCGCGCTGCGCGTCTGGCTGGATGCCGCGGGCAATGAAAACGGGGCTGGATTCAGTCTGATATTTGATCCGGCGCGGTTGCGCTTTGCGGGCGCCAAACTTGAAGAGGACGCGCGCGGCGCAATGCTGCTGGTCAACGAAACGC
>JAGVLZ010000270.1 GCA_020054055.1 Phycisphaerales bacterium | reverse complement strand
GCCAGAGCGCCAACCGCGAGGCGGTCATCGACCGTCTCCGCGAGTTGGTTCTCGAAGCGCTCGTCAGGCCCCGCCCCCGAGTGAAGACCAAGCCGACCAAGGGAAGCCAGCGACGCCGCGTGGAAGGGAAGAAGCGGGCCGGCGAAACCAAGAAGTTGCGCCGCCGGCCGGGGGACGACTGAACCAGAATCTATCTCCACAGAGTTCACCGAGGGGCACGGAGGAAGACAAGAAGAGTTGTGTGTGGATACGAAGACTGCTCCACGCGTTTTCACGGCTCTCCCACCCCTTCTTAATGCCTTCCTCCGTGCCCCTCCGCGAACTCTGTGGTTAGCCCGCGTCTTTCAGTTCGGGAGTTGTTCATGCCAGATGCTGGAACCCCAGGCGGTGGCGCTGCGAATGATCTAACTGCCCAAAACACGGGCTGTTACACTCTCATCGTCGAGACGCCGCACAACGACCCGGAGGCTCCATGCCGCTTCAACCCCGCCCGTCGGCCTCGAAGTCCCGGGCCGCGTTCACCTTGGTCGAGTTGCTGGTGGTGATCTCTGTCATCGCGATCCTCATCGCGATCCTGGTGCCCGCCATCGGTGGGGCGCGGAACTCCGCTCGGAAATCCCAGACGCTGACGCTCATCACCTCCGTTGCCAACGCGATCAGCCAGTACAAGAGCGCGAACAACCGCCTGCCGGGATACTTCAGCCAGGCGGAACTCTGCAACCAGTCGAACAACACCAGTTTCACGCAGATGGAGAACGCGCTTCTCGACCTGTCGGGCGGAGTGGACCCGGACGCGACGGATGTGCCGCACGTCTTCACGATCACGATCGGAACCCGGCCGCCCGTCAAGATCAACACGCTCCAGGTCGGCGCGTCGGAGGGCCGGTACCTCAACATCACCGCCAAGGGCGTGGGAACCAACCAGCCGCAGAGCAGCGGCATGGCCCCGGCCCGCGTGCCCAACGATCAGATCCCGGACGACACGACGTATGTCGGCGGCAAGTTCCAGATGCCCGACATCATCGACTCCTGGGGCCGCCCCATCATGCTCTGGTCGCGGAACGAGGCCGCGGGGAGCAGACCGGACCCTGTGAAGGTGAGCGCGCCGGCCAACCCCACCGCGAGCGACCCGGCGGCGCTCTTCTACTGGTGGAGCAACCGGGGCTACCTCGCGGCCCCGGTGCAGGTGAACTCAAGCGCGCTCGGCGCCAATACGGGGGGCACGGCCCCGGCAGACGGCGCGAACTACAAGCGCACCATGCAGGCGCTCCTGGGCGATCCGGCTTTCCCGGACCCGGCACCCACCGACTCGCAGGGCAACCCGATCACCGCCGACAAACCCCAGCCGCTCTCCCCCCGCGGCGACTTCATACTTCAGTCGGCGGGCGTCGACGGCGTGTTCCTGAACAACGAGGGCAACACACAGTTGCACTACCGTTATCTTCCCGCGGGCATCGCGAACCCGGCGGTCTGGGCGGGCGAGTCGGACTGGCGCACGCTGGATCGGAACGACGACCTGATCCAAGCCGGAAACTGACGCCCCGCGCCCGGCTTCCCCAAACCTCCGGCGGCCACGGGTTCATATCTGGAAAACGGCACGGATTTGTCGGACTTTCACTTGCTGCCGGTGTTCCCCGGGGCAGAGTTCAATGGGGGCGATCGTGACATGGCGGCCACCACCGGATGACCGAGCGCGCGACGGGCGTCCATGTGTTCGGGACCCAGGCCTATACGGAGCAGACCGATGAAGTGCATGACGATTCTTCGCAACGCTATTTCTCGGCCCATGCTGACAGGCGCCGGGCTGCTTCTGATGCTCGCCGCGACCGCCGGCGCGCAAGGCGTCTTCGTGCCGGCGTCGTTCCTCGTCCTCGGCGACGCCGCCGGCGACAACCTCGGCTACTCCATCAGCGGCGCGGGGGATGTGAACAACGACGGCTTCGACGACTTCGTCGTCGGCGCCCACCAGAACGATGAGAACGGCTCAAACGCCGGCAGCGCCACCGTCTTCTCGGGCACCAACTGCGCGATCCTCTACACCTTTTACGGCGACGCCGCCGGCGACCTGTTCGGCGTTTCCGTGAGCGGCGCGGAGGACGTGAACAACGACGGCTTCGACGACCTCATCGTCGGCGCGAGGGACGACGACGACAACGGAACCAACTCGGGCAGCGCCCGCGTCTATTCGGGGTTTGACGGCACCATCCTCCGCACATTCCTCGGCGACAGCCCGCTCGACGCGTTCGGCATCTCCGTCAGCGGCGCGGGGGACGTGAACAACGACGGCTTCGCCGACCTGATCGTCGGCGCCAGGGCGGACGACAACAACGGCGCGGAATCCGGCAGCGCCCGCGTCTTCTCGGGGATCGACGGCTCGATCCTCTACACCTTCAACGGCGACAACGCCAACGACTTCTTCGGCCATTCCGTCAGCGGCGCGGGCGATGTCAACAACGACGGCTTCGACGACCTCATCGTCGGGGCCTACCTCGACGACAACAACGGCTCGGGCTCCGGCAGCGCCCGCGTCTTCTCGGGGATCGACGGCTCGATCCTCTACACCTTCAACGGCGACAACGCCAACGACAACTTCGGCATCTCCGTCGGCGGCGCGGGGGATGTCAACAACGACGGCTCCGACGACCTGGTCGTCGGAGCCAACCTCGACGACAACACCGGAACAGACTCCGGCAGCGTCCGCGTCCTCTCGGGCATGGACGGCGCGATCCTTCACACCTTCAACGGCGACGCCGCCGGCGACTATCTCGGCTTCTCCGTCGATGGCGCGGGGGATGTCGACAACGATGGCTTTGCGGACCTCGTCGCCGGCGCGTACTTCGACGACAACAACGGCACGAGTTCGGGCAGCGCCCGCGCTTACTCGGGCGCAACGGGCGATACCCTTTTCACCTTCATCGGCGACGGCCCCTTCGACAATGCGGGTTTCTCCGTCGCCGCTGCGGGGGATGCAAACAACGACGGCTACGACGACCTCGTCGTCGGGTCGCCACTCGACGACAACGCCGGCGCGGATTCCGGCAGCGCCCGGGTTTTCTTCAGCGCCATCGCCCCGTGCGCCCCGCAAGTGGCCCAATGCCCGGGCGATGCCGACGGCAACCGGGTCGTGAACTTCGCGGATATCACCGAGGTGCTCACGTTCTTCGGCCTGCCATGTCCGTGATCGTCCGCCTCCCGACACCACCTGTTCCGATGAGGCCCTTGTCCGCTTCCCCCCCGACGTTGGGGGCGGCGTTGTTGACCGATATCAGCAAAACACCCTAACATCGCGCGAAACAAGGCAAGAAAGAGGCCTATCGATTGGAACCATTCCTGATTTGTGGCACAATAGGAGTGAGCACAGTCGGTCGGAGTTCGCTTTTCAAGAGATGTCGCACAGGTCACTCTTGGGAAGAAGCCTTTTGGAAGGGGCGAAGGAGTCATGGGTTCCATTGCGCAATGTGTGAGCGCTGTTATTGAATCGTCGCGCGGTGGGTGCGCGCCGGCGACGCGGCGGGGGCTGACCCTCGTCGAACTTCTCGTGGTGATCTCGATCATCGCGGTGCTGTCCGGGATTCTCGTTCCCGTGATCGGTGCCGCGCGGAACTCCGCCAAGCGCGCGCAGACCGCCGTCCTGATCAGCACCGTCTCGACCGCGACCAGTCAGTTCCGCCAGGAGCATCGCCGTCTGCCCGGCGTGTTTACGCAGGAGGAACTCGCCAGCCCCACCAACCTGACCGGGTTCACGCAGATGGAGAACGCGATCCTCGATCTGGCGGGCGGCGTCGATCCGCTGGCGAGCATCGGGGCCGAGGGCGTCTTCGAACTCACGCTGTCGGGCCGATCGGTCCGCGTGAACAGTCGGATGATCGCGTCGGCCGATGGGCCGGGCTATCT
>JAGVLZ010000144.1 GCA_020054055.1 Phycisphaerales bacterium | reverse complement strand
GCGCGTTCCCGGCGATCACCTGCTCGCACCACCCCGCGAGAGCGCCATCATCGCGGACCTGGAGCAGGTCAAGTCGCTCGGCCGCGGCGCGTGCCTCCTCGCCGCTCTCGCACAGCGCCTCAAAGAGCGCATCCGCCGCGTTGGAGTTGATGAGGCTTTGATCGCGGAGCACAGCGATCCCCCCGACCTGCACCGGCGTGATGCCCAGTTCATGCACCGGCACGCCGCGCTCGTTCGCACGCTTGAAGCCGGATTGCAAAACGAAGTTCGCCGCGAGTCTCCCAGCACGATCCCGTGCCGCTCCCCCCGCGATCGCCGACTCGATCGCCGTCTCGTAAAACCGGCAGACATCGGGCTCCTCGACCAGCGCCGCCGCCTCCTTCGCGCTCAGCCCGAACTCCGCGCGGTACCGCTTCGCGCGGACGTGCGGCAGTTCGGGCAGCCGCGAACGCACGCCTTCTCGCCATTCATCGCTCACCCTCACCGGCAGCAGGTCCGGGTCCGGGAAATAGCGGTAATCGTGCGCATCCTCCTTCTCGCGCTGCACAAAGGTGACCTGCTTCACGTCGTCCCAGCCGCGCGTCGTCTTCGCCCCCGGACCCATCTCGCGACCGTCGGCGATGAACCGCCCCGGCTGCTCCCGCGCCTCAAACTCGATCGCCCCGCGCACGCTCTTGAACGAGTTCAGATTCTTCACCTCAACGATCGGCGTCGCCGCCTCGCGCCCGTCGGAGAGGGTGAGCAGGCAGTTGATGTTCGGCTCGAAGCGCATGTGCCCCTTCTGCATGATGCCGCGCGTGACCCCGAGAAAACGGCAGATGTTCCGCAGCGCCACCGCGAACGCCACCACCTCATCGGCCGACTCGAAGTCCGGGGCCGTCACGATCTCGAGCAGCGGCGTCCCCGCACGGTTGAAATCGACGATCGAATGATCGATGGCCCCGCCCCCCGGGGCTTCGTGCAGCAGCTTCCCCGCATCCTCTTCCAGGTGAGCCCGGATGATCCCGACCCGCTTCGAGCGCTCCATCCCCGATTCATCCACCATCGGCACATCGAACGAACCGTCCGCGCACAGCGGCAGGTCGTACTGGCTGATCTGGTAGTTCTTGGGCATGTCCGCGTAGAAATAGTTCTTGCGGTCCCATGTGGTGAACGGCGCAATGGTGCAGCCAAGCGCCAGCCCCACGAGCATCGACATCTCCACCGCCTCGCGGTTCATCACGGGCAGCGCCCCCGGCAGCCCCAGCACCACCGGATCGATCAGCGTGTTCGGCTCCGCGCCGTCGAACTCCGCGTGCGCGGGGTTGCCGACGCGCGCGAACATCTTGGTCCGCGTCGCGAGTTCGACGTGAACCTCAAGGCCGATCTTCAACCGCGATGACGTGACGGTGGGCACGGCTGATACAGTAACTCCATGTCCGACCTTCCCCGCAAACTCGAAGCCGCCCGCTCGGCCGTCTTCCACGCCTGCATCGTCTGCCGCCAGGTGCAGCGCGAACTCAAGACGCTGCGGACGATCACGAAGGTCGACAAAAGCCCGGTGACGGTCGCGGATTTCGCCTCGCAGGCGGTGATCGCGCGAACGCTGGCGGAATCGTTCCCGAGCATCAAGCTGGTGGCGGAGGAAAACGCCGCGGAACTCCGCAAGCACCTCGAAGAGGGGCGTCGCGAAGTGCCCGAGGCCGTGCTGAACGCCGTGAAGCACGTCTGGCCCGGCGCGACGATGGACGATGTCATCGCCGCGATCGACCTCGGCGCGGGCGAGCCCTCGCCCGATTCAACGCACGGCTTCTGGACCCTCGACCCCATCGACGGCACCAAGGGATTCCTCCGCGGCGAGCAGTACGCCGTCTCGCTCGCGTGGATCGAGAACGGCTCGCCGGTCATCGGCGTGCTGGGGTGCCCGAACCTGTCCAAGGATTTCAGCCGCCCCCTCGACGACCCCGATCCGCACGGCACGATCTACTACGCCGTCGCCGCGGAGGGATTGTGCGAAATCCCCGCGGACGATGCGGACGCGGCACCGCTGGTCATTCGGCGCACCGAACCCGCGCAGGGCGAGCCGGTGCGCCTCTGCGAGAGCGTCGAGAGCGGCCACACGAGCCACAATGATTCCGAACTCATCATGGAACGTGTCGGCGAACTCGCGGAGCCGATGCGCCTCGACGGCCAGGGCAAGTACGCGGTGGTGGGCCGCGGCCAGGCGGATGTCTACCTGCGCCTGCCGCGCAAAAGCGGCTACGTCGAGCGAATCTGGGACCACGCCGCCGGCGCGCTCGTGGCGATCGAAGCTGGCTGCGGCGTAACGGACGTCCACGGCCGCGAACTTGACTTCAGCAAAGGACGCGGGCTGGAAGCGAACCGGGGGATCGTGGTCGCGACGCCGGCGCTGCACGGAAGGGTTCTGGCGGCGATGCGGGCGGTGGGAGTGGAGTGATTGTGGGCTTGGGGATTGAGGTAGCGACGCGCGCGACGCCGAAGGCTATGCCGCCCGGAGGGCGCACGGACGTTGCGAGGGGTGCAGGGCAGCAAGCCACTCGCAGGCGACTTCCCCTCACTCTTTGCTCACGCCCTTTGGGCGCGCGGACATTGCGAGGGGCGCAGCGCTGCAAGCCCCTCGAAAGCGACTCCCCTTCATGCTCTGCTTTTCCGCCCCTTGGGCGCGCGGGCGTTGCGAGGGGCGCTGCGGCAAAGCCGCGAGCCCCTCGTCGGCGAACTTCGTTGACGTTGACTCTAGCCGCCCCTCGGGCGGACGGAGGATTAGTCGAACACTTCCGCCTCGTCGTACTCGACGCCGTGCCGCCTCAGGAGGGCGAGAAACTCGTTCTTGAAATCCTGGGTCTTGTGGTGCTCCTTCTGCCCGGTGATGTAGGCCTCGACCGCCGGAGCCGCGGAGGTGCTGACGGTGAAACCGCCGTAACCCTCCTGCCAGGCGAAGCCTCGTAACTCAGGGAAAGTCTCGTGAATCCATTTACTCGAACGACTCTTGACATGCCGCAGCAGGTCCGCGTGCGACAGATCGGCCGGATAGCGAATGAGAAGGTGCACATGATCGGGCATGCCGTTGCCAGCGATCATCGAACCCCGTAGATCTCGCACGATCCCCCCGATGAAAGGGTACAGCCGGGCTTCCAGGTCAGAGGTGATCATCTCTTGGCGCCGCTTTGTGCTGAAGACGGTGTGATAGAGATTCTGCGTGAAGGCGCGTGGCATCGGTGGTGCCCTCCCTTTGCGATCAAGGTAGGTAACTGGAGGTCTCGTCCGCCCAAGGGGCGGAAAATCAGAATATGGGGGGAAGTCGCTCTCGAGGGGCTGGCTGCGCAGCGCCCCTCGCAACGCCCGCGCGCCCAAGAGGCGGCGAACGGGGCACACGCCCTTCTTGCAACCGCCGCCACGCGCCCCTACGCGAGCGCGGCGATGAAAGCAGTTGTCCTCAACGAACCCCGACTGTAAGGGAGGGGTTTCTTCGGAAGCCGAGGCTGAGTCCGCGAAACCTCGGATGGTCGAAGTCCTGAGCCGGTATCAGTTTTCGCCGATACTCCCCCCATGACCTGGCAAGCATGGCTCACCGCCGCAACACTCCTCTCGATGCTCGCGACCCTCGCGTCGGGGCGGCTGAGCGCGGATGTCGCGTTGCTCGGCGCGGTGGGGGTGATGCTGATCGCGGGGATCATCTCGCCGGGGGACGCCGTCGCGGGGTACGCGAATCCGGGGGTGGCGACCATCGCGCTTCTTTACGTCGTGACGGTCGGGCTGCGCGAAACGGGGGCGATGTCGATCGTGAGCGCTCGACTGCTCGGTCGGCCGCGCTCGGCGCTGGAGGCGCAGGCACGGCTGATCGGCTCGGTCACGGTGATCTCCGCCTTCACCAACAACACCACCCTCGTCGCCGCGTTCCTGCCGGTCCTTCACGGGGTGGCGAAGCGGGCGCGCATCGCCGCCTCGCTCCTCTTCATGCCCCTCTCTTTCGCCGCCATCATCGGCGGCGTCTGCACACTCATCGGCACCAGCACCAACCTGACCGTCGCCGCGCTCATCGAGCAGCACAACCGACAGAGCCCCGATGCGCCGCTCCCCGAACTCGGGATGTTCACGCTGACACCCGTCGGCGTGTGCGTGGCCGCGGCGGGGGTGATCTACATGCTCGTGCTGGGGAGGAAACTCTTGCCGAGCCGCGCGGAGGTCTTCGAGGTCGGCGACGGCGCGCGCCAGTACATGACGGCGATGCGCGTGCAATCGGCGTCGCCGATGATCGCGCAGACGGTTGAGTCCGCGGGTCTGCGCCAGTTGCCGGGGCTGTTTCTCAGCCGCATTGATCGCGCGTCGGAAACGGTCACGGCCGTCGGGCCTGAGGAGAAACTCGCCGCGGGGGATGTGCTCGTCTTCGTGGGCGTACTCGAATCGGTGGTCGATCTCCAGCGAACACGCGGCCTCGCGCCGGTGACGGACGAAGGGCAGCCCGGCGCGGACCGCCCCGCGATGACGCT
>JAGVLZ010000012.1 GCA_020054055.1 Phycisphaerales bacterium | reverse complement strand
GGCGTCGAGCGAATCTTTCCTGACGCGAACAGCGCTCGACGCGCAGATCGCCAGCGAGCGCATCCGCGAAGCGGTCGCGAAAAATCCCGCCGTCGAATACCCGCGCAACCGCCTCGCGCAGCAACTGGCGATGGTCGCCGCGATGATCCGCGCGGGGCTGGAGACGCGGGTGTACTACGTCACCCTCGGCGGCTTCGACACGCACGCGGGGCAAGGCGGCCCCAACGGCACGCACGCGAACCTGCTCGAACAGTTCGCCTCATCGGTCCGCGCGTTCCATCGCGACCTCGCCGCATCGGGGCTGAACGACCGAGTGCTCACGATGTCGTTCAGCGAGTTCGGACGCCGCGTCGGGCAGAACGGGTCCAACGGCACGGACCACGGCACCGCGGCGCCCATGTTCCTCGTCGGCCCGATGGCGCGCCCGGGCGTCATCGGCGATCTCCCGTCGCTCACCGACCTCGACAACGGCGACCTGAAATACAACGTGGACTTCCGCAACGTCTACGCGGGCGTGCTGGAGGATTGGTTGGAGGCCGATGCGGCGAAGGTGCTGGGCGGCAAATACCGCGCGGCAAATGTCGTGCGTCGTGCTTGAAACAGAAGACATTCACCACAGAGACACGGAGGCACAGAGAAGAGTTGGAACAGGGGCAGCGCGATGCACGGTGTTGCCCGCTCGTTTGATACTTCTTTGTGTTCTCCGTCTTCCGCCGTCTTCCTCGGCGTTCAACTCTTCTTCATGATGAAGAGATAGTTGAACCCCCGCATCATGAACCCCCCTTCGTCCGCGGCCTTGCGCCAGTTGCCCTTATCCAGTTTGGCGTTGTGGCGGACGACCGCGACGATGTCCACCGGCTCGAACTTCTCGCGCATGATCGCGAAGAGTTTGAAGCCGATCGGCGCGAACCCCTCCGCCTTGCGGTCGGAGTCGCTGACGTAGAGAGCCATGTGGCGCTTTGGTTTCAGGATGCGGTGGGTCTCCGCGATGACCTGGCGCATGGCGCTGTAGTAATCGTTCAGGGGTTGCAAACCCGTGCCACGAGACGCCAGCGCATCGAGTTTTCCGATGCAGCGCGGATCGTCGGAGTATTCGACGTGGGTGGAGTAGGGGGGATCGATGAAGACGAAGTCGGCCTTCGCGTCCTCGACCGGGAGTTTGCGCGCATCGGCCCGGAGAATGTCGGGGCGCTTCGCGAACGACGCGAGGTCGTAGCCCAGTGCGCGACGCTTGAGGTCCTTGCACACGTCGATGGTGGTCCCCGAGCCGCACATCGGATCGACGACGAGGTCGTTCTCGCGCGTGTAGCGCATCAGGCACTGCCAGATCACCCACGAAGGCGTCGCGCCGACGTAGTTCTTGTCACCCTGAATGAAGTCGCCGTAGTGCTGGCTGGGGTATTCCCAGAGGGTGGTGGTGAAGAGGTTCAGCGGCGGCTTGATGAACTGCGATTTCGCGCGGCGCGAGGGGAGCGGGCGCGCCAGCGGCTGGTCTGAATCACCCGACAACGAGCCCCGCGCGCCGGCAAGGGGTGGCTTCCCATCCCGCTTCACTTCGGCACCTCCGCGATGATCCGCGCGATCTTCGCCTTCGTTTCCGCAAGGGGGAGTTTGATCTTCGCGCCGGCCGCGTGGAAGTGCCCGCCGCCGCCGAGCGGGTTCAGCAGCGCGTTGACATCCACTTCGCGCTGCCCGGGGTTCGCGGCCTTGCTCCGCAGGCTCACCTTCGTCAGCATCGGTTCGAGTTCGGTGAGCACCGCGATAACGCGCACGGTGCCGATGGTCTGCGGCAGGTCGGTCAGCCCGCCGACCTCGTCCTGCGTCGCGTGGCACGCGGCGACATCCGCTTTCGTGATCGTCATCATCGCCGCGCGATCATTGTCCATCAGTTCGAGGCTGTCGAGCGCGCGCTTGATCAGTTGCAATCGGTGCGGCGTGTCGGCCTGCTCGATCTGACGATACAGGCGGTTGTGATCGACCCCGGCTTCGATCAGGTCCGCCGCGAGACGCAGCGTCGCGGGCTTCATGTTCGAGTAGCGAAACCAGCCCGTGTCGGTCGCGATGCCGAGGTAGATGGGCTCGGCGATGTCGGCCGGTAAGTCCTTGAACGACCCCGCGCCGAGCAGCAGGCGGCAGAGTTCGGCCGCGAGTCCGCAGGCGGATGCGCTCGCGGCGTCGATGTGGCGCATCGAGGCGATCTCACCATCGCCATGCGCATGGTGATCGACGAGCACGGTCATCGCGGCGCGAGGTTCGAGCCACTTGCGCGCATCGGCCAGTTGCCCCCACGATCCCGTGTCGAGCACGGCGACGGCGTCGGCTTCGTTCAACCAGGGCTCGTTCCACAGGCCGTGGCGTTCGTGAACGATGTGCGTCTGGCCGACGATCGCGTCCATGCGCGAGGGCCAGGGAGACAGGTAGATCGGCGTTGCCTCGATGCCGAGACGCGCAAGCGAACGCGCGACGGAGAGGGTGCTGCCCACCGCGTCGCCATCCGGCTTCGAGTGAGTGAGCAGGACGACGCTCTTGGCGGCCTTCAATCGGGCCGCGATGTCGGCAAGACTCGCGTTGGTTGTGTACGGAACTGACGGACTCGTCAAGCGGTCACCATCGCCTTTCCACTCGGGCGCGCCGAGCCGCGCGCCACAATGTCGGCGGTGCGCTCGACATCCCTCTTGATCTGCTCGACAAGCGGGGCGACGCCGTCGAACTTCGCTTGGTCGCGCAGACACGCGACGAAGTCGAGGCGAAGAGGCCAGCCGTATTCCTCGGCGCCTGCCCATCCCTCGACCAACGGGCCGCGCCAGTTCAAGATGAAGGCCTCGACGGTGCGCGTCTCATTGTCGAACGTCGCGCGCGGCCCGACGTGGATCGCGGCGGGCAACTCGCGCCCATCCGGCAGCCGCGCCGTCCCCGCATACACACCATCGGCCGGGATCAAGCATTCGGTTTCCAGATTGGCCGTGGGGAAGCCGATCTCGCGCCCGCGCCGATCGCCGCGGACGACCGTGCCGGTGATCTCGAAGTTCCGACCAAGCACGCGACCAGCGTCCACGACGCGACCGCGCGCCGCAAGCCAGCGCGCAATGGTGCTGGAAGCGATGACGATCGTCTGATCGCTGAGTTCAGTCTCGACGGGGTCGATGACGGCCACCTCAAAACCCTTGGCCCGGCCGATGGAACGCAGAGTCTCGACATCGCCCGCGCGCCCCTGGCCGAATCGGAAGTCGCTTCCTTCAACGATCGCCACGGGATGATGCTCGGCGATGACCCGGTCGATGAACGCCTCGGGCGTGAGGGCGAGCAGGGCCGCGCTCGGGTCGAGGCGGATCACGTCGTCCGCGCCGAGTTGACGAAGGAGCTCCGCGCGGTTCTCGAAGGCCGTCAGCATCGCCGGTGTTTGATCGGGGCGCAGAACCGAGATCGGGTGCGGGTGAAACACCAGCGCAACGACCCGCCCGCCGGTACCCGCAAATCGGCGCGCTTCGCGCAGCAAGGCCGCGTGCCCGAGGTGCACGCCGTCGAAGTTCCCGATGGTGACAACCGTCCGCGATTGCATGGGAGAAAAGGGTAGGCGAAGCGGGCGTGCGGGGCGACCACGGGATTCGGTCGGGGCGACCTCAACCCGAGCGTTTCAGCGCGCCGCCTTCGAGCGCGCTGTCATAGAGCAAAGAGAGGTGCTTCCAATAGGTCGGGTATGTCTTCGCGACGCAGGCCGGGTCGCGGATGACGACGTTCGGGCGGCGCAGGCCGATAAGCGCGAGGGACATCGCCATGCGGTGGTCGTCGTAGGTGTCGAAGACGATGCGCGGGGCGGATGCTGAACAATCGATCCCCCCGGATGGCGGCGTGATGCGGATGCCCTCGTCGGGCGGGCCGCCCTTGTCGGAGGGAACCTGAAAAATCTCAACGCGCACGCCGAGTTTGGAGAGTTCGGCCTGCATCGCGGCGAGGCGGTCGGTTTCTTTGACGCGGAGGGTGCGGAGGCCGGTGATAGTGGTGGTCCCTTCGGCGAAGCAGGCGACGGCGGCGAGGGTCATCGCGGCGTCGGGCATGAGGCTCATGTCGGTGCTCAATGGCGGGATATTGCTTGGGCCTTCGACCGAGGCGTCAGCGACGCACATAAAGCCTTTTCCGAGCCGTGTCGCGAGCAGCAGAGCAAAGTCGGTGTCGCCTTGAAATGAGTTGAGCCCGAGTTCAGAGTTCCATGCTGAGGCGCCAGGAATGATCGCTCCGGCAGCCCAGAAGTAAGTCATCCCGCTTGCGTCAGGCTCAACGGCGTATTCGAATCCAATGATGGAGTGATGTGGAATTGAAACTTCCGCCTCAGGACCGACTTCTTGGTCCATCGGAACGGCGCAGACTCGAAAAAGCATCAACACGCTCATTTGCATGTACGACGGGCTGGTCGGTGCTTGGCCAAATCGAAACTTCAGTCCGCTCTCCATGAACGGCGCAACGAACATCAGCGCGCTGACGAACTGGCTCGATTGAGTGGATTCGACATCGACAACGTTCTTTGCGAACCGCGCCGGATGCACCCGCAGCGGCACGCACCCCGGCATCCCAAGTTCATCAACAGTCACGCCGAGTTGCCGCAGCATCGCCACAAGTTCACCGATTGGCCTCTGCCGCATCCGCTCGTTCCCATCGATCACCACAGGACCATCCGCAAGACACGCGGCCGCCGTCAGGAAGCGAGTCGCCGTCCCCGCGTTCTTCAGGTTGAGCGTGCAGTTTCCGCGAAGCCGCCCTCCGGTCCCGTGAATCCGAACGGAGCCCCGAGCGCCAGCGACGGGTTGATCTTCCCCATCAACGGTGATCCCCGCCCCCAGTTGCTTGAGCGCTTCGATCATCACCCGCGCATCGTCCGCGTCGATCAACGCGCCGGTGATGACGGATTCGCCCTCCGCGAGGGCCGCGAGGAGCAGCGCGCGATTCGTCAGGCTTTTCGACCCCGGCGGGCGGATCTCCACATTGAACGGCCCGGGGAGCGGCACCATCTCCAACTCGTGCGGCAACTCCGCCAGCGGGCGACTCAAGATTTCGATGAACTCGGTTGGCGTCATGAAGACTTCACCGCAGAGACGCACAATGATTGACTTCGTTCTCCCGCGCCCATCGATTCCAACTGACTTCTGCCTTCCTCCGCGTCCTCTGCGCCTCCGCGTGAGCCCTCCTTCATTCCGCCGGCCCCTCGCCCCCCTCACGCCGGAAGACCGCGACGATGTCCTCCACCGGCACGACAAAGAGCCGGTTGTCTCCCTCGAAGTCCACAGGCACCGCCTGCTTCGGATGGAACAGCACGCGGTCGTACTGCTTGATCGGGTAGTTCTTGTCCTCCGCGACCTGCGACGAGATCGAGACAATCCGCCCCGTGATCGTCGGTATCTCCATCTTGTCCGGCAGGTGCAGCCCCGCCTTGGTCTGCTTCTTGTCATCGTCCTTGCGGATCAGGACGCGCAGCCCGATCGGCTCGACGACTTCGATGGTCCGTGTGGTGCGGCTGATGGCCATGCGGGAAGTGTATCCCCTCCCTATTTCAACCGCGACAGCAGCCTCTCGCGCACCGCCTTCGCGTCCGCGTTCCCGCCGGAGAGTTTCATCACTTCGCCCACCAGCCGTCCGATCGCCTGCATCTTCCCGCCGCGAACGTCCGTCGCGGCCTGCGCGTTCCCGGCGATCACCTGAGATCGGAAGAGCACAC
>JAGVLZ010000402.1 GCA_020054055.1 Phycisphaerales bacterium | reverse complement strand
TCGTCCTTCTTCGCGGGAGAAGCCACCTTCAGGTGCTCGCCCACGGCGCGCAGCACGATGTCCGGCGTCACGGGGCGCGTCAGCATCTCCGACGCACCCCCGCCGAACGCCTCCATCCGCAACTCATCGGCCACTTCCTTCGCAATCAGAATCACCGGCATCTGCTTGCCGCTCTCGCGGACCTTCTTCAGCAGTTCCACCCCCGTCATGTCGGGCAGCGCGCTCTCCGTCACGATCACGTCCGGCGATTGCCCGAGCATCGACACCGCCTCGGCCCCGCTCCTGGCGAAGTTCACCACCACCGCCGACGCACTGAACACGCTCTGGAAGAGCGCGTGCGTCTCACGATCCTCATCGACCACCAATACAGAGCCAACAAGGTTTGTCACATCGACGCGCTCGAGATTCAGCACGCACTCACCTTCGTTGATGATGCAGAACTCCCGCGGCGAGATCGGCGTCTCAAACTGCACCCCGAGATCGTGCGCCCGCGCCTTGGCATGACGGCACCACCGCACGACCCCCGCCATGCTCCGCGCCGTGCCATCCTTCGCGCGCAGCGTCAGGTGACACGCCGTGCCGGGATGAATGAACGACCCCACCAGCACCGCCGCGCCGGACTTTGAGAGATTCCTCGGGTACGCCACGCCGTGTACGTTGCCGCTCAGGCGACTCGTCGTCGTCAGGACCGAGCGCTGAAACTGCATGGGCCAGCGTTTCAGCGTCCGCCGGCTCGCCCCCGCAGACTGCCCCGACGCCTTGTTCAGCGCCGCCATCAGGCTCTCGACCTCGGCCTGCATCAGCCGAAGGGAATCGAAGACTTCGCTCGATGACATGGCGGGCTCCCGGCCGACGTGCGCACCGGCCGCGCACGGGACACACCATTCATCGTGAATTGGTGGGCCAGGCTTCCAGCCTGCCCGTGTTTTGCGGCGGTGCACGCCGTTCTCGGACCGAGAATCGCTCACGTCACCGACAGCGAGTCCGTCACCCCGAGGTTCGCGTAGATCTCCCGCGTCGCCGTGCTCTTGTTCAGCGTGTAAAAGTGCAGCCCGCGCACGCGACGGTCCAGTAAGTCGCGGCACTGCTCCGTCGCCCAGTGCAGCCCCACGCGACGGATCGAATCCGCGTTCCCCTTGCAGCGATCGACCGCCTTCAAGAGCGACGCCGGGACCCGCGCGCCGAGCGCCAGTTGCGCGATCGTCTTCATCCCGCCCAGCGACGTGATGGGCATGAGCCCAGCGATGATCGGCGCCCGGATCCCCGCCAGTTCGCATCGCTCCTTGAAGTCGTAGAAGTCCCGGTTCTCGAAGAAGAGTTGCGTCACGATGAAGTCCGCACCCGCGTCCACCTTCCGCTTGAAAAAGTCCATCTCTTCAAGGCGGTTTGGCGTGCCCGGATGACCCTCGGGGAACCCCGCGACACCGATGCCGAAGCCGCGCTTGTCGGGATGTTCCTTCCCCGCGTGCCGATCCTTGAACTCGCGGATGTACCGCACCAACTGCTCGCCGAAGCGGAAGGAATCCTTCGATCGGTCGTAGTCCGGCTTGTCCCGCGGCGGATCGCCCCCCAGCGCCAAGATGTTGCTCACCCCCGCGCGCGTGTACAACTCCAGAATGTCGTAGATCTCCGCCTCCGTGTGATAAATGCACGTCAGGTGCGGCATGGGGTCGCACCGCGTCGTCTGCTTGATCTTCACGACGAGATCGTGCGTCCGCGCCCGCGTCCCGCCCCCCGCGCCGTACGTCACGCTCACCCACGCGGGGCGCAGGGGCTCCAACTCCTTGATCGCCTCGAAGAGTTCCGCCGCCGCCGCGTCCGTCTTGGGCGGAAAGAACTCGAACGAAAAAGTAGTCGGCCGTTGCGCAAGTACGTCAAGAATATGCATGTTGCTCTCTTGCCTGCTGTCTGCCTGATGCCTATTGCCTAATGCCTAGTGCCTATCAACCTCTTGATCACCACAATAAACCCTCCCGTCAAAACCAGATTCACGATCAGTGACAAGAGCGCCACCGTCACCACCGGCCCCGTGATGTCGTACCCCAACGCGATCACCAGCACCCCCGCCCCCACCTCGCCGCGAGGCCACATGCCGACGGCCAACGCGATCCGCTCGTTCACCGGCGCTTCACGCCGGTAGCACATCGCCGGCACCATCTTCCCGAGATTCGACAACACCGTGACGGCGATCACGTGCAGCGCGATCATCCCCCACCCCATCGTCGGCAACTCGGACAGATGGTCGCCCCCATCGTCCGCCACCTTGGTGGCCACCCCGCCGATCATCGGCATGGACAGCCCGACCAGCACCATGAAGGCGGCTGAAATGAACGTCGCGGCCCGTGCTTCGGTGGAATCATCGTGCCCGTGCGAGGGGTCAAGGTCCAGATCGGGGTCGTCGAAGTCCTCGTAATGCTCCGAAGGCGTATGCCCCGGCCGCGCGAGCACGCACCCCAGCACGAAGGCGGGCAGCAGCACCTCGATCTGGATCGGCACCTGCGCGTTGATCAATGAAGTCAGGTAGCGCAGCCCCTCGGTCGCGACAACGATCCCCACCGCATAGCCCACCACCCACCGCCACCCCGTCGGCACCTTCAGCACATGCAGGAAGCGGTACGCCAGCCACAACTGGAACCCCATCATCAGCACAATCACCGCCAGTTGCCACTTGAACCCGAGGATCATCATCTTCATCGGAATCATCAGCAGCACGACGAAGAGATCGTCGAAGATCGCCAGCACCCGCGCCTTCTTGAAGAGCCACGTCGCGCCGAGCCCCGCCGCCGCGAGCATCGAAAACAAAACTCCCGCCGACGTCGGCGCGCTGAACACCCCCGCCAGAAGCGATTCCTTCCACGCCGTCCAATCCCCCCAGAACTCACGCGGCGCCATGACGAAGATGAAGTACGCCGAGCAGAGAATCCAGGGGAAGGTCGCCGCGGTGCAGGCCACCACCCAGTCCACGCCGTACTGCCCCGGCTTCGACTTGTCGATATCGAACTCGAAGCCGACATGGATCATGATGAATGCGAGGGCGGTGATCGTCGCCAGATGGACCCAGTGCGAGGCGTGCCCCCACGCGGCTTTGCTCATCATCCCCGGCAGGAACTGCGAGGCGACGAGGCCGCCGATGAGGAGGAGGGAGAAGAGGAGGACTTTTTTCATGGCGTCCAGAGCATAATGGCCCCAAGGTGCGTCACCCCGGGCCCTGCACGTCGGTCCTCAATCCGCACGCTCGGGATGAGCGAGTCTTCGAGCGAATCCCGTGGTCGCCCGCTCAATACCTGTAGTGCTCCGCCTTATACGGCCCATCCACCGGCACCCCGATGTACGCCGCCTGATCCTCCCGCAGCCTCGTCAACTTCGCCCCCAGTTTCCCGAGGTGCAGACGCGCCACCTTCTCGTCCAGATGCTTCGGCAGGCGGAAGACTTCCTTCTTGTAGGTGTGAGCGTTCGCCCACAGGTCCAACTGCGCGATCACCTGGTTCGTGAACGAGTTGCTCATCACGAACGACGGATGGCCCGTCGCGCACCCCAGATTCACCAGCCGACCCTCGGCCAAAATGATGATCGAATGCGCCCTCACACCCTTCGACGGGTTCGCCTTGAAGCGGAACTCATCCACCTGCGGCTTGATCGTCACGCGCTCCACTTCACCCGCCGCGACGAGTTTGTAGAGGGTGTTCATGTCGATCTCGTTGTCGAAGTGGCCGATGTTGCACACCACGGCGTTGTGCTTCATCTTCTTCATGTGGTCGACGGTGAGGATGTCCTTGTTCCCCGTCGCGGTGATGAAGAGGTCCGCCGTCTCGACCACGTCGTCCACCGTCACCACCTCGTACCCGTCCATGCACGCCTGAAGGGCGCAGATCGGGTCGATCTCCGTCACTTTCACGCGGCAGCGCTGCGCCGCCATGCTCTGCACCGAACCCTTGCCCACATCGCCGTAGCCGAAGACCAGCGCCACCTTGCCCGAGAGCATCACGTCCGTCGCGCGGTTGATCGCGTCCACCAGCGAGTGGCGGCAGCCGTAGATGTTGTCAAACTTCGACTTCGTCACCGAGTCGTTCACGTTGATCGCGGGGAAGAGCAGTTCACCCTTCTCCTGCATCTGGTAGAGGCGATGCACGCCGGTCGTGGTCTCTTCCGAAACGCCCTTGATGAAGGGGACCATGCGCGTCCAGAAAGTCGCGTCCTCCTGCAACTTCTGCTTGATGAGCGACAGCACCACCTTGAACTCGTGATTGTCCGTCGAGGCTGGGTCAGGCAGTTTGCCGCTCTTGGCGAACTCTTTCTCCGCCTTGAACCCCTCGTGGATCAGGAGCGTCGCGTCGCCGCCATCGTCCACAATGACATACGGCCCGTTGCTCCCATCCTTATCAGCGGGGAACGTCAGCGCCTGCAACGTACACCACCAATACTCCTCCAGCGTCTCACCCTTCCACGCGAACGTCGGCACGGGCTTCTTCCCGCCCCCCGGGCGCCCGGCCGCCATCGCCGCCGCCGCGTGGTCCTGCGTGCTGAAGAT
>JAGVLZ010000168.1 GCA_020054055.1 Phycisphaerales bacterium | reverse complement strand
TCAACGCCATCCTCAGAGAAAAATGCACCTGGAAAAAGCCGGCGATCGCTTGACACTCAACACAGTCGCTGGCTACTGGCTGTCAGCCTTTCAGGCTGCAAATCGAGGCATCTCACCGCAGTTTCAGCGACGCGAGCGCGACTGCGACCAGCAGGATCGAGACGATCCAGAATCTCGCGACGATTTTGGTTTCCTGCCAGCCGCCTCGGTGGAGGTGCCAGTGGTAGGGGGCGCAGCGGAAGATTCGTTTGCCCTTTGTTGCTTTGAAGTAGCCGACCTGCAATACAACGCTGGCGATCTCGATGAGGAAGACTCCCGACATGACGAGGAGGACGATCTCCTGGCGGATGACGACGGAGACGTAGCCAAGGAGTCCTCCCAGGAAGAGCGCGCCGGTATCGCCCATGAAGACGGCGGCGGGGGAGGCGTTCCACCACAGGAAGCCGAGGCAGCCGCCGGCGGTCGCGGCGCAGACGACGGCGAGTTCGTCGCTGGTCGGGATATACGGCACCAACAAAAACTTCGCGGCATCCTCGAAGCCCGCGATGAAGCAGAGGACCATGAGGCCGAGGGTCACGATGACGGTGATGCCGCCGGCGAGGCCGTCCATGCCGTCGGTGATGTTCACGGCGTTGGACATGCCGGTCATCATCAGCAGCGTGATGACGGTGAACGCGAGCATGGGGAGATAGATGAGGTACGGCGACGTCGGGGCGCTCGGGCTGTCGTAGGTTTTCTGGAAGGGGAGATTCAATACATGCGCGAGGCTGTCACTCTCGGCTCCCGGAGGCGTGTGGCCCGCGCGGAAGACGAAGAATCCGATGAGGAGGCCGATGCCGAGTTGGAAGACGAGTTTTTCCCAGGCGTAGAGACCTTGGCGGGATGCACCGGGGCGTGAGGTGGCGGTGAGTTTGAGCCAATCGTCCGCGGCGCCGACTCCTGCGAGCCAGAGGATCACGATGAGGGCGTATTGGATGTAGTTGTTGGTCATGTCCGCGAAGAGCGCGGTGGAGACGACGATGGCGGCGGCGATGAGCAGGCCTCCCATCGTGGGCGTGTTGGCCTTGGAGGCGAGCGCGGCGTTGAGTTCGGCGACGTCGAACTGGGCCTTGTCGCCGATCTTTTTTTCGCGGAGCCAGCGGATGAATCGCGGCCCGGCGGCGACGACGATGGCGAAGGAGAGGCCGCCTGCGAGTGCGGCGCGGAAACCGAGTTGGTCGAGGACCATGAAGAAGCGGTAGAGGCCGTGCTCCATGAGGAAGGGGCGGAGGGATTCAAGGAGGTTGAAGAGCATGGTGGGGAAGGCACTGGGGACTAGGCACTGGGCACGAGTGGGGAGGGAGAAGCGCTGGAGGGAGCGTTTTCGAGCGCCGCGATGACTTGTTCGAGTCTGATCCCTCGGGAGCCTTTCAGGAGGGCGGCGTCGGCGGGCCGGAGTTCAGCGCCGATTTGGGCCGCGGCGTGTGCGTCGAGCGATTCGACGGCGATGATCTTCGATTGCGGGATCGCGCGTTGGAACAGGTGCGCGATCTTGGTGAAGGCGGGACCGACGAGAGCGATGAGCCGCGCGGGGCAGACATGCGCGACAAGTTGCATGGCTTCCAGGTGCACCGCATCGGAATGCGAGCCCATTTCGAGCATATCTCCCAGGATGATGACGCGGCGAGCGGGGTCGGAATGGATCGCGGCGAAGGTGCGGAGCGCGACGGCGAGCGAGTCCGGGTTGGAGTTGTAGCAGTCGATGAGCAGGTCAACGCCGCGGATCGTGCGGCGGTTCAGGCGCATATCGATCGGCGCGGCGGCGGCAAGTGCCTTCGTGATCGACGGCTCGTCGATCCCGAGGCGCTTGGCGACGGCGATGGCGGCGAGGGCGTTGAGCGCGTTGTGCTCGCCCACGAGAGGGAGTTCGATGTTCCACCGATCGTTGACGGCAAACCGGAGGCCCGACGGCGTGTGCGCCATCGAAGTCACTCGCAGGTCGGAGTTGGTGTCGCGGCCGACGGTGATGACGTTCGGAACCGGCTTGAGGTAGTCGGCGAGCGCCGTCTCTTCGGCGGGGACGATAACGAGGCCGTTCGGACGAAGATCGGAGAAGATGGATGCGTGCTCCCTCGCGACGACCGCGAGAGAGCCGAAGAACTCCATGTGATCGCGGCCGATGCTGGTGACGACCACGATGTCGGGCTGAACGATTCGACCCAGGATAGCGGTCTCGCCCGGATGGTTCGAGCCCACTTCGCAAACAACGTATTGATCGGTGCGCTTCGCGGCGAGGAGTGTGAGCGGCACGCCGACATCATTGTTGAATGACTTGGGGCTGGCGGTGCCTCGAAGACGCGTCTTGAGGATGGAGTCGATGAGTTTGGTCGTGGTGGTCTTTCCGTTGGACCCGACGACGGCGATCACCTTCGTGCCTTCCAGGGTCTTTCGGTGGGCGGCGGCAAGTTGGCCCAGGGCGCGGCGCGAATCGGTGACGCGAAGAATGGCCGGGCCGGTGGTGGCTTTGAGGAGTGATTCGGGGATCGCGTCCGCGCGGTCGATGATGAGGAGCGCCGCGCCGGCTGTGGCCGCGGAGTCGAGAAAATCGTGGGCGTCAAAGCGGTCGCCCCGGAGGGCCAGGAAGGCCTCGCCGGGTTTTATGCCGCGCGTGTCGGTGCTGAGAGATTCGACAAGAGGCTCATCGCCCGTTGATGCGGGTCTGCGGAGCCATGAGCCGCCCGTGATGGCGCGGAGAGATGTCGGGGTCCAGATGGTCATGGATTGAAGTGGTTTCCGAGGTTGACCACGGGATTCGAGGACTCATCCCGATCGTGGGGGGGCGGCGCGAAGCGTTGTTGAATGGCTTCTCGTGCGACGATGCGATCGTCGAAGTCGAGGCGGAGGATACCCCCCGCGCCATCCGAGACGAGTTGGTAATCCTCGTGGCCCTTCCCCGCGATGAGCACGACATCGCCGGGCTGCGCGGACTCGATCGCGTGAAAGATCGCGGCCCGGCGGTCCGCATCCACATGGACCGACTCCCGCTCCGCTGGGTCGAGTCCTTCGAGGATGTCGGAGATGATCGCGTTCGGCTTCTCGGTGCGGGGGTTGTCGCTCGTGACGATCACACGGTCAGCGAGGGAGACCGCGGCGCGCGCCATGCGCGGCCTCTTGGTGCGGTCGCGGTCTCCGCCGCAGCCGAAGACGACGCGGAGCAGACCGCCAGTGTCTTCGAGCAGCGGACGGAGCGAAGTCAAAGCCTTCGCGAGTGCATCATCGGTGTGGGCGTAGTCGACGAGGACGGCGAAGGGGGATTCGGCGGCGTGCGGCGTCCCTCCCCCCCGGCTCACGCCGGACCCCCTCCCAGGGGGAGGGGGAGTTGAGACAGGTTCCAGTCGGCCGGGCGGAGGTTCGAGGTCGTAGAGCGAGAGCGCGATGACGTCTCGCTCGACTCCGGCGGTGTGGGCCGCCGCGACCGCTTGCAGAATGTTCATCACATTGAACGCGCCGATCAATCGCGTATGCCCTTCGATCGTTCCCCACGGCCCGCGAAGTGTGATGGGCATGCCGGCGAAGGTCATCCGCCCGGCGGACGCGGAGCACTCCGAGTTCGACAGGCCGCTGACGGTGCATCGCAGCACCCGCGCGCGGCAATCGGCGAGCATCAGCGCGTGCGCCGGATCGTCGGCGTTGACGATGGCGACGCCGTCGGGCTTCAGTGATGCGAAGAGTCCGGCCTTCGCGGCGGCGTAGCGTTCCATGGTGCCGTGGTAGTCGAGGTGATCGCCGGTCAGGTTGGTGAAGAGGGCGATGTCGAAACCGAGGGCCGCGACGCGATGCTGGTCGAGTGAGTGGCTTGATACTTCCATCGACGCGGCGACGCAGCCGTTGTCGAGCATTTTGGAAAGCGTGTAGGAGAGTTCGATCGCGGGGGGGGTGGTGAGCGACGCCTTGGACTTTCGCCCGCCGTCGTCGATGGTCGTGGTGCCGATGAGGCCGCAGCGCCGATCGGCGCTGTTGAGCAGTTGCTGGATGAGGTGGGTGACGGTGGTCTTGCCGTTGGTGCCGGTCGCGCCGATGAGCGTGAGTCTCGAGGAAGGATTGGAAAAGAACCGTTCCGCGAGTTGGGCCTCCGCGAGGGCGAGGTTCGTCGTCGTGAGCCAGGCCACGCCGCCGGCATTCGTCGGATGTGCGGCGTCGCGAGTGGTGAGGATCGCGGAGGCGCCGGCAACGATTGCCTGCTCGATGAATCGCCGCCCATCCGATTTCGTGCCCGGGCGGGCGATGAAGAGCGACCCCGGCATCACCGTCCGGCTGTCCTCGGTGAGGTCGCAAATACGGACGGCATCGGTGCCGGCTGGGGCGGGCAAAATGTCGAGGCCTTGAATCAGTTCGCCCAGGAGCATGGCAGGTCGGATCCTCCGCGGCCGGCGCGCGGCGACCGCTGGGGACAGTATCGGGCAGGATCGGGTTGGGACGGGTGATTTTATAGGCCAAACCGCAAGGCAAGGGACATCTCGGCAATCCGAGACGATGCCCCTTGCCTCTGCGTCAATCGGTGGTAGATTTCCAAGTTGAGGGAACATCCGGCTTGCCGGTCGTGCGCTCGCGTGGAAGAGATAACAGGGGCCGAGGTGCCCCGGCGAGCGGGCCCCCGAGTCCGCGATCATGGAAGGAAACACGCCGATGATCCGTTTGTCCACCATCGTTGCCTGCGGGGGATTGTCCCTCGCGGTTGCCGGGTCCGCACACGCGTCGTTCGTCTACGCGAGCGATCTTGCCGGAAACCTGTACAAGGTCGATGTCGATGCCCTCGGCGGACCGACGACCACGCTGCTCCGCACGAACGCAGGGGCGTTCTCGATCGCCGGGGGCAACACCCCGGATGAGCTCTTCATCCACAACGGCGCGGACATGTTCAAGTACACCATCTCGACCGACACGATGAGCGCGCCGACGGGCGTTTCGACGGGCGGCAACGCCTTCGGCGAGGGGATGAACGGCTTCTGGTACATGGGAGCGAGCAACTTCATCATTCGGCATATCCCGGATGACAACACCTACGTCCCGGTGCCGATCGCCGGCTTCCCCGACCTCTTCGCCGGCGACTTCGCCACCGCGAACGACGGCACGTCCTACGGCGCGATGAACGCGAGCATCGCGATCATCGACAAGGCCACCGCGGGGCAGACTCCGTTCTCGGGACTGGCGGGGATGTGGGGGCTTGCCTTCACGATCGACGGTCGGATGATCGCGGGGAGCAGCACGGGTGATGTGTTCCAGGTCGACCTGAACACGGGCGTGCCCTCGCTTCTGGGCAACATCGGTTTCAGCATCGCTGACATGGCCAGCGAGCGCGGGACCGTTCCCGCGCCTGGAGCGATGCTCTTGTTGATAGCCGGGATCGCTGGAACGCGCCGGAGGCGCTGACGAATCGCCGACCCCCGCCTGTTCTACAGAATCAGCATCGCATCGCCGTAGGAATAGAAGCGATATCGCTCCGCCACGGCTGTCTTGTACAGGTCCAGCAGACGCGGCGCGCCCTCCGGGAAGAGGGCCGCGACCAGGGCGAGCAGCGTCGAGCCGGGCAGGTGGAAGTTGGTGATGAGCGCATCCGTCCAGCGGAACTGGAATCCCGGGGTGATGAGCAGCCGCGTCTCGGCGGCGAATCCCTCGCGGCGAACCGCGTCCGTGAGCGGATTCGGCAGCGATTCGAGGGTGCGGACGCTGGTGGTGCCGACCGGGATGATGCGGCCCTTGTTTGTGCGGGAATGCTCGATCGACTCGATGGCGATGGGAGAGAGGCGGCACTGCTCGGCGTGCATCTCGTGCTGCTCGACGAACTCGGCCTGGACCGGCTTGAAAGTGCCGGGGCCGACGTGGAGCGCCGCGTCCGTGCGCAAGACGCCTTTCTGAGCGAGCACATCGAGGAGCGGGGGGGTGAAGTGCAGACCCGCCGTGGGCGCCGCGACGGAACCCTTCGATTGCGGGTTGGCATAGACCGCCTGGTACCAGCGTCGGTCCTCCTCATCCGAGATGTGATCGGTCGAGTTCTTGCGTGCGGCCCGGATATACGGCGGGATCGGCGTGATGCCAACCTGCGATAAAACCTCGGCCGCGTCGGCGGTCACTTTCTCGAGTTCCGGCCCCTGGCGAACCTCGACGCGCCAGCCATCGTGCGTTCGCCGGTCGAGGCGGAGCGCGAATCGGCTGGCCATCCGGCCCCGGCCGTGGATCCTGAGGACGATCCCCGGCGAGAGCCTGCTTCCGGCCTGGACCATGACTTCCCACACCCCGGGTTCAATGGCATGAAGGAACAGGCCTTCCACTTTCCCCGAGGTGTCGGCCCGGACCCCCTCGAATCGCGCGGGGACGACCCATGAAGTGTTGAAGACCAGTCGATCGCCCGCGTCGAGGTACTCGCGGATGTCGGCAAATCGCCGGTGTTCGACGCGGGAGGGATCGGCGCGATGCACGATCATCAGGCGCGAGGCATCGCGCGGCTCGGCCGGACGGGTCGCGACGAGTTCGGCGGGAAGTTCGTACTGGAGCGACGCGGTCGGAAGCATGTCGGCTCGAGGGTGTGTTTGTTCTGCAACGAGCGTGTGGCGTGCGGGCAACGCGGTGAGACTGCATCCAAGGCGTGAGAGTTTGCGGATTGCCGCGATTCGGTCGGGAGCGGCTTCATTATCGGCCATATCGGTTGTTGATGCTCGCGGCACGGGGGTTGTTTCTCTCGTGGCATGCGAATCTCAGAGCCTTCCTATCTTCAGGGACTGACGCCGGCGGAGCGTCGGCAGATCGTGCTTCAGGCCGTCGCGGAGCAGCAGGCCGAGGTGGACAAGTTGGTCGGGGCGCTGTTTGCCGGGGTGCGTCAGGAGACGGTCGAGGCGTCGCGGCCGCTGTCGTACTGGTCGAGCCTTGCGCGGGATAACGCCCGCAACCCGCCGACGCGCCCGGTCGACTTCTGGTCTTATCAGGAAGCGCTCCGCAAGCAGAGGGCGGAGGCTTCATCGCTCTTCCCTCAGGGACCGCTGGGGAATCAGAACACACCGGCGCTGCGACCAGGGGTTGGCGCGGGACTCTCGCCGGTGGAGTTCGCAACGGGGGTGCGGCAAACATCGACGGTGCAACCGAAGATCGGTCTGCCGACGCCGAGCCCGGTCCAGACGCTGCGCTACGAGGACATCGTGACGATCAAGAGCGAAGTGACTTCGCCTGTGGGTCGGCTCGTCGATGTGTACGCCTGAGGCGGCGGACTCGGTTTGTCCGGGCGTCGCGCCGGGGGCGTCCCTACACTTCACTCATGCCCGTCTCCTCTCCATTCGATCAGGCTTCGGTCCATCGCGTGCGGGCCGCGTATGCGTCGTGGCGCGGTCAGCCCGGTTGGGTGCATCGACTGGTCGGCGCGGTGCTGTTCCTGATTCTGCTCGGGATCGCCGCGTTCTTATTCGTGTGGGGGGTGATGGTCGCCGCCGTAATCATCGCGATCTCGGCGATCGTCGTCGGTGTGCGGGCGATCGCCCGGCATTTCACGGGCGACAACTCGATCAGGCGGAATGTTCGGATTGTCCGGCGGCCCTGATTCCGCCGTCGCCCTCGATCAGAGCAGCAACCCCATGATGAGATCGTCCGTCTCGCTGCCGTCTTCGTAGCGAACAGCCCTACGGCGACGACCCTCTTCAACGAAGCCGAGCGATTCGTACAGGCGGATCGCTCGAGTGTTGTCCGCGAAAACGAAGAGGTCCACACGGGAAACCGCGCGATTCGGCAGCGATCGAGCCCACGCGATGAGCGCTTCCATAATCGCCCGCCCCAGCCCCAACTCCTGAAAAGCGGGGGGGATTCCGATGCCGATGTGCCCGACATGCCGGATGCGCTTTCGCGGCTGCCGCCGGATCAGCCCCGCCCCGGCGATGACCCCGTCCACGTCCGCAACGATCGCGATGCCCGCGTTCGATTCCGCGAGTTCGACGAACTCGCGTGCCTGCGCCTCGGCCTCTTCCGGCGTGTGCGCACATTGAGAGAGTTCCCGCGTCATCCCGATGCCCGCGGCGACGACCGCGCGGTTGCACGCCGCGAGCGCCC
>JAGVLZ010000227.1 GCA_020054055.1 Phycisphaerales bacterium | reverse complement strand
TTTCCCCCCCCCCCCCCCCCCCCCCCCGACGGACTGGAGTTGTTGTGGAGGTTGGAGTTCGTGATCCGCACCGTCGGCGTCGGGCTCCCGTTGTTCGCGTAGATGCCGCTGCGCGAAGTGTTCCGAACCTCACAGAAGTTAATAAAGGGCGATGACTGCGTGATCGTCACAGCGCCGGTAGTGCCCGCCGCGCCCGACCCCGCGTACTCGACGATGCAGTGCTGGAGGGTCGAGCCGGACAGGTAGTTGTCACCCCCATCAAACGCCGCGTCGATGGCGAAGTCGGTGAAGAAGAGGTCCTTCCACTGGCCCGGCGCGCCCGGGTTGGTGTTGCTGGTGAAGGTGATCTTCTGCCCCGGCGTCCCAATGGCCTTCAGCGTCCCCGCGCCGAAGGTCTGCGAGCCGACGGTGATGCCGAGGCCCGCGTTGACCTTCACGGTGACCCCCGGCTCGATGGTGAGGGTGGCCCCGCCGCCGACGATGACCGCGGCCGTGACGATGTACGGCGAGTTCGCGGCGGTCCACGTCGTGTTCGAGACGACGAAGCCGCCGACATTGGTGGGGCCGCCGGCCGATGCGTGAGCCGTCAGAAAGACGCAGGCCGCGAGGGCGAGGAGACGGGCGAATGTCATGTCGGAACCCCTTTCGGCGGCCCAAATTGCGGCCTTGGGTTCAATGTACCTCATCGCCGAGCAGGCTGCCAGGAAATTCTAGAAAGTTGGGTGAAGTTCCGTATGAGTTCAGTGGAATGCAAAGATCGTCCGAACAAGCCGCGAACCGTCGAGACGAGCCCCGAACGAAGTGAGCGGAACAGCGCCGGCCTGCACCTCACTTCGTTCGGGGCTCGTATGAACATTTTTTCTACTCCTTCCCCACCAACGACTTACGTCAGTTCTCACCGCGCGCATGTACCACGCTTGAGCGCACAAACCTGTCCCCGGCCACCTCTATAGGGGCGCGTGTTTTTTCGCTGCATCCTGCCCGAGCGGCCGTCCCCATTCTCCGCCGAGTCCACCCTTCGGGCTCGGCCATCTACTGCGTCACGGGCGGAAAACTCGTTCACCGAGCCGGGCAAAGCCCACGCCGGGCACACGAGGTGATCGCAAACAGGTCACGCTCGCACGCCGCGGGTCCGCGCGGGCGGCGGGAGGGTGCATCACACTTTGTTGCAGGTTTCAGCAGGGGGGTTGAGGCAATGCGGGCGCGTGCGGTGTCCCTCCCCCGGCTCGCAGACTCGCCACCCCCTCCCAAGGGGAGGGGGAGTTTTTCAGAAATGCATCCGCCGCATCGCGTCCTTCGCGCTCGGCGGCGCCTCGGCCTTCACCTTGTCGATCTCTGGCGAGGGGTGCTTCTTCGCATCGAGCAGGAGTCGTTTCAGTTGCCCCTCGCGCTCCGTGGCGAAGCGTTTGAAGTACTGCTCCAACTCGTGGCGGTTGAAGCGGGTGAGCGGGTCCTTCATCCCCGTCTGCATCGCCGCCCAGTCGAGCAGCGGTGCCCCCTGTTCCGAGAAGCGCCAGAGCGAGAGCGTGGACTTGATCCTCGCGGCCAGCGAAGTGAACGGGTCGCGCGTCGCTTCCGGGAGGCGGATCATGCGTTCGGTGAGGTCGCCGGCTTCGAGTTGTTCGAGCCAGTTGACTTCGCCCCCCGAAGCGCCGCTGTTGGCCGCGGCGCCGGCCGCCTCGATCGAGGGGTGCTCATCGGCGGGGCGCAGTTCGGCAAAGGCTGTCGAGAGGGTCTTGAGCCCGGCGCGGTCGAAGCGGATGGTGAGGCGCTGGCAGGCTGTGCCGTTCTCGGTCACGTTCTGAGCGCTGGAAACGACACCCGTGCCCCATTCGGGCTTCAGTGCGTGGACCACGCGGTCGCCGAAGTTGAACTCCATCGGGATCGGTCCTTATCTTGGCGGATCGACGCGCGGAATCTCGCCGCCACCCTCCCGAAGGCACCGGTCCGGTCCGCCGAAAACCACACGGGTTGCAAACCCGCGCCACCGGCAGACTGAGCCAGTGCCCTCCCAACGCCGCACCTTGCGGGAATACGGGATCGGGTCTATACTCATCGATTCGCTCGCGGCGGTCGGGTCCGACCGGCATGGCGTCCGGCCCCCAACCGCAACAGCATCATACCGGAGTTCAAGCAAGCATGATCGAAGCCCTCAAGAGCGAGGAGATCGTGGAAAAGGTCGGCGGCAGGTTCCACCTGTGCGCACTCATCCAGCGCCGCCTCGTCCAGTTGATGGACGGTGCCCGCCCCCTCGTCGAGCGTGAAGGCCGCTCCGATCTCGAGATCGTGATCGAGGAGATCATGCAGGACAAGATCACCCTCGAGTTCGATCCGACCGGCGCGCCCCCCACGCCCCGCCGCACCACTTCGCGTCGTTTCGGCCGGGAGGACTGATCCGCCGTGAAGGGCGCCCGCATCATCGTCGGCGTCACCGGCGGCATCGCGGCCTACAAGACGTGTACGCTGGTCAACCGCCTCGCGCAGGCGGGCGCTGAAGTTACGGTCTTGATGACCGATGCCGCGACGAAGTTCGTCGGGCCGATCACGTTCCAGGCGCTCTCCGGGCGGCCGGTCTATGCCAGCGCGTGGGAGCATGTGGAGTCGCGGGACCCGCAGCACATCTCGCTGGCGAAGGCCGCTGAGGCGGCGATCGTTGCGCCGTGTACGATGGATTGCCTCGCGAAACTCGCGCACGGGGTCACGGACGATGTGGTGACGCTTGTGCTCTCGGCGGTTGACCGGAAGCAAACGCCCGTGCTGCTCGCGCCGTCGATGAACGATGTGATGTGGGGGCAGCCTGCGACGCAGCGCAACATCGAGCAACTCGTGAAGGATGGCTACAGGATCATCGGTCCGGGCGAAGGGTGGCAGGCTTGCCGGACGATCGGCGCCGGGCGGATGACGGAGCCGGAGGACTTGCTGAAAGCGTTGAGCGATGCGCTCGGGTCTCGCAAGGTCGGCTGAGCCGCTGAATCACTTCCGCGCCGCTTCACCCAGCGAGATATCCAGGCATTTCAGCAGGAAATCCAGGTCCTCGCGTGTGATGCACATCGGAGGCTTGATGCGGAGCGTGTTGCCGAACAGGCCGCCCTTGCCGACCAGCACGCCGAGTTCGCGGCATCGCTCGAAGACGGCGGCGCAC
>JAGVLZ010000394.1 GCA_020054055.1 Phycisphaerales bacterium | reverse complement strand
GCGCGCCGACCGCGGCGAGCGCCTCGACAAAGAGCGTGGCGAGCAGTTGACCGACCGCCGGGGTCTTGTCGCTCGGCTTGAAGATGACCGTGTTGCCCGCGAGGAGCGCGGGGACGATGTGGCCGTTGGGCAGATGGATCGGGAAGTTGAATGGACCAAGGACGGCCATCACGCCGTGAGGCCGGAAGACGCAGCGACCGACGCGCGTCGGGGCGATGGGGGTCTCGAACGGAGTGATGCGTGCGCGGCCGGAACCGGCGGACATCTCGCCCTGCATCAGCGTCGTGTCCACCTTGGCCGCGAGCAGTTTCGCCTCCGCCTCGGCCTCCCACATGGCTTTGCCGGTTTCATCGCAGAGGAGGTCGGCGATGTCGCGGAAGCGCTGCTCGGTGAGCGCTTTGTACGCGAGCAGCGCTTCGGCCCGCTTCTCGATCGGGAAGCGCGACCAGATCGGGAACGCCTTCCGCGCGGCGGCGATTGCCTGATCGACATGGACGGCGATGGCCGCCGCGCGCCAGATGGTGCGCCCTGGGTGCGCCGGGTTGTGGGACGAAACAATTTCCCCTCCGGTCGCGGCGAGTGGAAGGACGCGGTTGCCGATGATGTTGGCGGGATCGGTCAGGGGCTCACCACGGTGGCGCTGTCGGGCGAAGACGTTGGCACAGATTACACGGACGAAGAAGGAGATGTCACGGATTGGATCGGATAGAAGGGCCGCCTGGTAGATTCCTTCACACGAAGTCTTGTGTGTGCCATCTCTCGTCCCATCCGTGCCATCCGTGCCCGCTCTTCAGGCCGCCGCACGCGAGGCGCGTTTCTTCTTCGGCGTGCGCTTCGTGCTCTTCGCTTGCTTCTTCGGCTCCGGGCGGCCGTGGAGGTTGATGGGCGTAACGCCGATGGGCATCCCCGCTTCGAGCATCAGCACTTCGACGGCCTCTTTGGGGAGTTTGATCGCTCGGCTGCCGGATTCGAGGGCGGTGTAAGGCGTGTGAACCGCGCGGAACTTGCCGTCCTCGTGGAGCACCGAGACAAAGCCGTGTTTCTTGCACTGCGACGCGGGACAGGGTCCGGCGAAGAGGTCGTGCTGCGTTGCTTTGACGAGCGTGATGTCTTCGAGGCGGGCCTCGATGTGCGGCCCGCCATCGAAGGGGTCCACGCGGTTCTTGTACTGGAAACCAATGTCTTCGAGCATCTTCCGCGCGGGCTTGGTGTCGGGGCCGACCTGGCCGATGACCTGGCGCGCCTCGGGGGGGAGGAGCGTGACGTAGATCTCCTCGCGGGGCAGCAGGCTCACCATGAACTCGCGCGAATGCTGGCAGAACATGTCCGCCTCGATGTACGAGAGGTTGATGAAGCGACGCCCCAGCGCCTCCCAGAACACGCTCCGCCCGTCGGCGGCCATCGGCGGGATCATCTCCGCGATGACGCGCTCGGAGAAGAGTTCGGGGTGCAGCCCCATGAAGTGGAACCGCACGAGCGAAAGTTGCTTGCCGAGGCGCTCCGGGTGCTTGCGCATGCTGGGGGTGAGGATCAGGCCGCCGATCTCGGTGGGGCTGGATTCATCGAGGTGCAGTTTCAGGACGAGGTGGCTCGTCCCCTGCCCCAGGTCCTTGCTGAAGAAGTTCTTGGTTGAGACGTCGAAGGCAAGATTGGGGTTTCCCGGGTAGCCCATCTTGGCGATGATCATGGCCGTGCCGTGGCAGGTCTGCGTCTCGCTGTCGATGATCGAGAACATGTAGAGGGGCGAGCCCTTGACCGCGCTGCCGTCGAGCGATGGGTCGAAGCGGGCCCTCTCGCCCGTCGCGGCGGAGAGGAAGGAGGCGCGGGAGCGGGCGATCTTCTCGCCGATCACGTCCTTGTCGGCGGGCAAGTTAATGAAGTGAACCATCCGCGCCAGTTTGTAGAGCGTGTCGAGGTCGGCGGGGGTTGTTTCGCGGAGGAAGAACATGGAAATCATCTATCACAGATATACCGGGGGGGGATGGTCCTTGCACCGAGACACCAAATTGAGCGCGTCTATCTAGAGGAACAACCAAGAGGAAGATTTTGTATCTCCGGTAACTTGTGTTCCATTTGAATTTTCAGAAGAGCGTCTGTCCTTCTCTCCCGTTCTTCCCCAGGATCTATTCTAGAGACATGCACAGCCAACGATCCAAGGTCGCCGATCCTCGGGTTGACCGCTGCCATGCACAGTAATCCTCGCCATACTACATCGATATCATTTGTCTGGATCTGATACGAAGTCGTTCCAATTTTATTCCATCCTAACTGTTCCAAGCCGGCGCGCAAAAGATTGAATACCGTTTTGTCCGTGCTTCCTGAATAGTCATACGTCAACTGCGCCGCATACTTCGTCATATTCACAGCCCCTTTCTGTCTTGCTCTGATTGTGGAACATCGCTTCCGCCGGACTTTACACTTCCCAAAGAACTCCAGACTGCTCCAGCTACGATGCTGATGAGCAAGAGTGTTAGCGCAAGAGGTCCGATGGCGATCTCGGCGCTGCGTGGTGGATCGAAAAGAAACCGCCAAACAGTACCCTTTGATGTATCCCAAGGCGGAAAGATCACTGCGCCAGCCATAACAACTAAGGAGAACTCCAGCAACTCTTTTTGTTTCTTGTTCATACGACCTGCCCTCAACCACAGACCGCCGCTTTCGTCATGCCTTGTTCGATCAATGCGAAGCACTTCGGCCACACGGATTCGTCGAGGATGCCGAGCGGTGGCAACATGCGGACGTGGTACGGCCCGTGGCCGCAGTAGAAGGTAATGACCCCCTCCTCGAAGAGCGCGTGGCAGAGTTTCAGCACGGGATCCTTCTTACCGCCGTAGGGGGTGAAGCGCATCATGCCGCCTGTGCCGCCGACGAGGTCCGTGACATCGGGGCACGCGGGGAACCACTCAGGGTGCTTGGCGATCAGGGCACGCGCGTGCTTGACGAAATGCTCGTGATGCTTCGCGATGCGGCCGTTTGGGCCGTAGAAATCGCCGTCGCGCAGGCGCTCGATGACGCGGCGGCCGACGCGGAGGGCATCGGTCGAGCCGAGGAAGGTCGCGGAGAGAAGCCCAGGCTTGGGGTTGTAATCGGCGGCGTAGAGCACGCCGCAGACCTGCGTCATCTTGCCGAAGCAGAGGATGTCGATCTCCGCGCCAATCCCCATCGCTTCGTACGCGAACATGGATTGCGTGCGTCCGAAAGTCTGGATCTCATCGTCCCATACCGCGATCTTCGCATCCTTGCAGACCTTGATGAGTTCCTTGAAGAACTCCGGTGGCGCGGTGTTGAATCCACCCTCACCCTGCACGAGTTCGAAGACGAAACAGGCGTGCTGGCCGGGGTAGCGCTCGACGTATTGGCGCAGGTGCTTCACGGCCATGTCGATAAACCGCGTCTGACCCGAGACATCCCCTGCCTGCATCCGCTTTGCCGCCGCCCCGTCGTAGAAGGGCATGTAATCCACGAGCACGTTCAGCGGCAACCCCCCGCGGTTCGCGGCGGCGTCGCCGATCTGAGACATCGCCCACGAGCGACCCATGAAGCAGTTCTCGAAGGCGATCACGCGGCTGGCGGGGGCGTTCTTCTGAAAGCAGATTTTGAGCGCGTTCTCGTTGGCCATCGCGCCGTTGTTGGTGAGGAAGCAGTGCGCCATCCGCGTGTGCTTCTTCGCCTGATCGAGGATGAGTTCGGCGAAGCGGACCGCCTCCTCGTTGCCGGCAAGGTGACCCTGAAGGGTGACATTGCTGGTCGCGGCTTCGAGGGCGACCGCAACGAGTTCCGGGTCGGAATGGCCGAAGAACTGCGCTCCGATCCCCGTCAACATGTCGAGTTTCACCGAGCCGTCGAGGAGTTCGACGAAGGGACCGTTGCCCAGCCCCGAGCCGAGGTAGGGGTAGTAGATGGGTCGGCCCCGGACGGCGGCGGCGGTGTCGAGAGCCTGCTTGTATGTCGTCGAGAGTTCGGGGGCTCGCGGGCCGCGCACATCGGTCAACTGCGCTGAGCGTGCGCGCACCTCGGCGACAATGGCGCTGACGGCGTTGCGCACGGCGGGGCTCTGACGGAGTTGCTCGCCCTGCGTGATGGCCGTGGATGGGTTGGTGGTGGTGGTCATGGATGGTTGAGATTCAGGCGGAACACCGAGGATCGGCCGGTCGGAACGGGGGGCATGACGGTGCTTCGTGAGACGGGTCCGATAGTGTAGCACGGCGGGGAAATGTTCGGGAATCACTCGGTCAATCGAAGAGTTCAGCAAGCACGCACGCGAGCAGCGTCGCGCGTTCAACAAGGCTGTCGAGGTTGATCCATTCCTGGTGCGTGTGCAGGCCGCCGCCCTTGACGCCGAGCGTGTCGAGTGTTGTCAGCCCCGCATCCTGAAGGTTGTTTCCATCGCAGACGCCGCCGGAGGAGCCGAAGGGGAGCGCGACGCCGAGGGATTCTGAAACGGCGCGGATGGTGTCGGCGAGTTGTTGTGATTGGGGAGTGAGGGGCTTGGCGGGGCGGGCGAACGATTGGCGCACTCGGATCGAGGGACGCCGAGGCTGAGAAGTCCTCGACGAAGCCTCGGGTGGTTCGGCCCGATGATTCGAGGACTCATCCTCGGCGTCAGCGTGCGCCGTATTGAGTTCGTTGAGTCCTTGCGCGAGTTCCGCGGCGTCTTTCGCATCGGGAAACCGCACGTTCCCCCACGCGGCGGCGTAGTCGGGAACAATGTTCGTGGCAATCCCGCCGCGGAGCGGGCCGATGTTGACGGTGATGCCGCGGGGAAGGTCGCTCATCTCTTCGCAGCGCGTGATCGAGCGGGCGAGCGCGTAGACGGCGGAGACTCCCTTGTCGAAATCGCGTCCCGCGTGGGCGCTCTTTCCGAAGGCCTCGATGAAGAACTGGCCGGAGCCTTTGCGCTCGATCACCAATCCGCCATCGGGGAGCGCCGGCTCGAGCGCAAGTCCGATTTCGTGCTTCGACGCTTCGGCGCGGAGCGCGCGGTCGGAGGCGTACGAGCCTGTCTCCTCGTCGCTGTTCAGGAGGAAGGACCATGAAACGGGGATGCACACCTTTTCGAGCGCTTCGAGGGCGACGAGCGCGATGAGAATCCCGCCCTTCATGTCAGCGACACCGGGACCTGTCGCGGTTTTCCCGTCGGGGGCGAGGGTGAGGGTCTGGAATGGGCCGCGGGGATCGAAGACCGTGTCGATGTGGCCCGCGAGGAGGATGCGGGGCTGGCCATCGGCGGGGCGGCGACAGACGACGGTCGGCGGAGGATCGAATCGCTTCGGCGCACTCGCGTCCGCCGATTCCGTGAGCCAGTCGGGGCGCGCATCGCCGGGGATGAACTCGGGCTTCGCACCGAGCGCTTCGAGGCGTGCGACAAGGATCGCGCGAAACGTATCGAGGCCCGGCGCGTGGTTGTTCCCCGTCGGGATCGCGACGAAGCGCGCCAGATCGGCGATCATCTCCTGACGCCGAGGGGCGATGATCGAGGCGAGTCGTTCGCGGAGTGCGGGCGGGGTCTTCATCCGGGGGTAGTTGTACCCGAGGGTGAAGGGTGACGGGGTGTGGGGTGATAGGGTGATGGGACGATGCCTCCCAAGTTCGACCTGATCGCGCTCGATCTCGACGGCACGCTCTTCGGCCCGGACGGGAAGGTGTCGCGCGCCAATGTCGAAGCGGTGCGGGCGGCACGCGAAGCGGGGGTCGAGGTTGTGATCTGCACGGGTCGCGCGATGATCGAGAGCCGTACCGCGATCCGTGCGATCGACGCCGACCGGCCCGCGCGGGGGCG